>CAYUEH010000035.1:4030-9177 GCA_964442465.1 uncultured Laspinema sp.
CCCAAATCGCTCAGGGCATTGGTTAGGGTTTTTTCTAGCTCGTGGTAAAGCGCTTGGGATAAGGCTCTCCCCACAAAAAAGGCATCGACTACAGGTTTACTCATCTAAATTATTATACGCAGGCTTCCGTAAAGAATTATAACGTTGATGAGTGCGATGGCGCAGGCTCTAATGGGTTGTCTTCGGGCTAAAAACCACCTATAGCCGATATTTGCCTTTAATTTCTGGCATCAAAACTTTAAAAAGACCCCTGAATCCGTGGGTCTTCGGGCGATCGTCTCAGACTAGGGCCACGGTTCTAATACAGTTTGAACCCAATTTGACCGTTAATCCCTCGCAGGTTGTGGTATCCCGCCCCAAAGAAAAAGTTACCATCGGGCAAGATTTGCACCCCTGCCGAATAAGCAAAATCTTGTCCAGAATCGGGGTTATTATAAAGTCCCACCCCGACATAGCCAGAAATGGCCCCAATCAATGGGGGGCTGAGAAATTTCATCACGTCAATCCCCACCGCACTCTCATCGGTCAACCCCAATTCTAGCCCTAAGCCCAATCCCCGGACTCCCACGGAAAAGGTGGGATCACTCTCTTGCACGCCCACGGAAACCCAGGGTTGCGGTAACAGTTGCGCCCTGGCACTAGGGGCCAGGAACAGGGTGGATAATCCCAACAGGGTGGAATAGAGGAGGGTATTTTTCATAAATTTTCTTCTCGGGTTTCCCGGAATTGTTAGGAATTCTTGATTTTGCAGGATTCATCATATCTTGAGTTTCCCGGACATGGTTGGATCCACCCAATCGGAAAGGTTCGAGAGGAAATCAAGCCCCATCGGGGGTGTCTTCAGGGCTGATTGATTTAGGGGCCTCGTGACAGGGTTTAGTCATCGGTTTGAAACATGGCTGTACTTAAATATCGTTCTCCGCCACTGGCTTGAATAGCGACAATTGTGCGATCACCATATTCTGGACGCGCCCCTATTCTCATAGCGGCTTCAACCACAGCCCCCGTAGATATCCCACTAATAATTCCTTCATGACTTGCCAAAAGTCGCCCGATATTGTACGATTCTGCTTCAGTCACTCTCACAATTTCATCAATTAAATCTACCCGCAACACATCCGGAATAAAGCCCGCACCAATTCCTTGTATATCGTGAATATTGCGACCATTTCCGCTTAAAACTGCACTAGCCGAAGGTTCCACCGCGACAATTTTTAAACCCGGTTTTTTTTGTTTCAAATAGTACCCTGCCCCGGTCAGAGTTCCACCTGTTCCCACCCCAACCACTAAAATATCAATACTTCCTTCCGTATCCCGCCAAATTTCCGGCCCTGTAGTTTGATAGTGAATTTTCGGATTAGCTGGGTTGCTAAACTGTTGGGGAGAAAAAGAATCAGGAATACTTGCTAACAGTTCATTCGCCCGTTCAATGGCACCGGGCATATCCGCTTTGGCTGGAGTTCTCACAACTTCTGCACCATAAGCGCTCACCAGTTTTTGCCGTTCCAGACTCATGTGTTCTGGCATGGTTAAAATTAAGCGATAGCCTTTCGCGGCACAAACCATCGCTAAACCAATGCCAGTATTCCCAGATGTAGCTTCAATAACGGTTGAAACTCCAGGTTTAATTAACCCTGCTTTTTCTGCTTCTTCAATCATGCTCACCGCGATTCTATCTTTAACCGAGCGGGCTGGATTTAAACTTTCTAGTTTGAGCAGAATTTCGGCTGGACAATTATAAAGTTTAGGAAGATTGCGTAATCTAACTAACGGGGTATTGCCGATAATTTGGGTAATATTTTTGTAGATTTTCATGGTTGATTAATTGCTGATTAAAGGGTTTGATCGCGGGTTGGATTGATCGTAGCAGTGTTTGGACTATAGCGGTTCTAAATCAGTTTGGCAATGGACGATGGCGGCCCCCAACCCCTCTCCATCCCCCCTACCCCCCTTTGAAAGGGGGGGGGAAAGGGGAGAAGAAAGATGACAAAATGATTTAGACTGGCTATATTTATCACTGGATAAGTATCGAGCATCTTTGGAGTCCCTGCCCACCCAATGTTGAATGGAAGTTTAAGGGAATCGGAGGTTAAATCATAAGCTGGAGCCAGACCAGAACCAAAGCCCCCATGAGTATAATATGGGGGATATTTTTAGCCAAGGGACGACGGGTAATTTTTAACAACGGAAACAAACTAAAACCCAAAAATGAAATCAAGGTCACCTCTTGAGTAAACTGGGCTACATCCAAACTCCAAGTTAAGGTGATTAAGCCCTCTCCACTGAAACCAAAGGTGCGGGCAATCACAGGTAAAATCTGCCCTGCTTCAGTCATCGCTGCGGGTAAATAGTAAGCCAGATTCCCGGCTAAAACGATTGGCATATAGGCATAAATAACCGTTTGATAGTCGGGCATTTCTGGATCGAAGAATCGGGCGATTTGATGGGTGAGGTAGGTAAGAATCAGGGGAATGGATAAGAGCAAGAGAACCACGGGAATTGCGCTCACCAGATGGTCAGAATCTATCGCCAAATCTTCCCAGCCGAACCAGGCCAAAATTGGGTGAGAACAGTGCAGAAACACCCCGCCAAACAGTAACAGCAGCAGGGCAATTTCTGCGGGGAACCCCTTGTGATTCTCAAAAAGATCTGCTGCGGGAGACCGAAAATTTAACTGGACCGAACGGTTTGGACAGGCTTTAAGACAGGTCATGCAAAACACACAATCTCGGTTATCCACCAACTGGGCGGGGTGAGAATACAAGGGACATCCCCCTGTTGCCTGACCCTCCGTCGGCAATGCATCAGGAAAATTAACCGGAGTGGCATCACTGCCTTGATAGCAACCAAAGGTACTGCATTGAGTCCCACAAACCTGCTGAGTTGATCGCAATTCCACTGCCGCCAACTTGGCAAACATCCCATTCATTCCGCCAATCGGACACAAATAACGACACCAGAGGCGGCGTTCATAGATTATGCTACAAATCACCGCTCCCCCAGCAATAATTACCAGTAGCGCAGCGGAAAGATTGGCATGATGGGGCAGATCCCATAATTTCTCCCACAGATAAATGGCCACAAACCCGGCCCACAATGCCCAAGCGCCCCATTTATTCAGCCATTTTGTCGGCCAGGGTAAGAGTTGACGAGGCCAAATCCATAGAGACAGTTTTCTAATCCATTCCCCGGCAATCATAAACGGACAAACGGCACACCAGAGGCGACCGATAAAGAAAAATAGGAATAAGTAAAACGGCCACCACCAAGCCCAAAATAGATTAAGAACGATATTGGCATCTCGGCTTTGGGGTCCAATAAATCCCATAATGGTGACGGGGACAAAAATAGCCATCATCGGCCACCAAAACCGTTTGGGCCACCAATCGCTTAAGAGGAATTGGCGCAACCCTGGAATTTGATTGAGTAGATCCACCCGGAAGGCGTTTTTTTGGGATTCAACTGACCACAATACCTGTTCAGGAATCACAGATTGTTCGGCTGGGGTCATCACCACTGCCCGTTTGAGAATGCTTTCTAATTCGGCGACATTACCGGGATAGTCGTAACTGAGTAACCGGCGCAAGTCAGCTTGATCGAGTTGTAAAGGCGATCGCCTCTGTTCCCGACAGAACTTTTCCAGAAAATACTGGGCAAAAGTGGGAATATCTGATTTGCGCTGGTTCAAGGTAAATAGTTTAATCGTATGAGCATCAATTCCTGAAATGGGCAGTTTAGTGGGACTGATTAGAATCAGACGCACCCAAAGGTTTTGAGGGGGTTGCTGGGAGAGTTTCTCCTGGGTTTCAATGGGGGCGTTGGGGAGCAGGTTTCCGGTTTTGAGATAGTGAGTCAGCCGATCGCGATCGCCTTGACTGAGAATTTGCCAGTTATCAAGGGCTAGGGTTCCCCTTTCTAATAAGGCGATCGCCCCCGTTAACCCGTCAATCCGTCCGAATAAAATATCAGTCTCTATATCCCCCACTGCATTTCGGGGCAATTTCGCACAATCAATTTCGGCAAAGGGGCGATTTTTGAGTCCAGACTGGGCGTGAATGATCCCAGAGATAAAGGTTTTTCCGCTACCGGGTAAGGCTTGAAGAAAAATGGGTTTTAAGTCTTGGCTGGCTTGTTCAACCTGTTGGGCAAGTTTTTGACTCGATTTGCTATTACTGATAATCGTTTCACCGATGGGAACTGGGCGGATGTACGGTTGCAATCCTTGAATCCGCGCTTGTTCTTTGGCGATCCGGTCTTGAAATTTAGCTAAATCCTGGGCTAAGAGGGTATTGATTGCACTGTTGATTTCGGGATATTCGGTTTTGAGTTGTTCAAAGCGTTCTCTGGATAAAAACCAAATTTCACTTTTGGTAATTGCGATCGCCCCGGTTCGGCAGGTGGTGCTTTCTCCCAGCATTCCTAGGGAAATATGACCGAATAGTTCCCCGGCATTGCGATAGATAATATGGGTTTTACCAACCGGGGAAGTGCGATACATTTCTACGGTTCCCCACTTGAGTAGATATAAGCCTTGGGGAGTAGCATTTTGGGCAAAAATATTGGTGTTGGCTTCTACCCGCAACAAATATAGGGATGAAGCAATTTGTGCGATTGTTTTTTCCCCTAACTTACCCCAAATGCGATGAAAACTTAACCAACTGATACAGTCTTCGATCTCCTCGGGGGTGGGTTCCGGTGGGTCTGAAGAAATTTGTAGACTCATAACCATGACAAAAAATAAAGGTTGAACACAGAAAGACCCTTCAACTTAATGATGTTAATTTTAAGGGGCTGATTCACGAAAAGCGACAACATACCTGAACCATCCTTTTCCTAGTTTATTGTCGCACAGTTTTAACCCCGGGTGAAAATGTTAACAATTCTATTAGGATTGCTATAGGACTTCACGAAGGGAACTCCAAAAAATAAAATCTCGAAAACGTTCGTTCGTAGTGACGGTTCAACGGAGTAGCCCCATCAATGTGACGGCTCAACGGAGTAGCCCCATCAATGTAGGGGCGTATTGCATACGCCCTCCAAAACCGAGTAGCCCCATCAATGTAGGGGCGTATTGCATACGCCCTCCACAACAGAGTAGCCCCATCAATGTAGGGGCGTATTGCATACGCCCTCCAAAACCGAGTAGC
>CAYUEH010000035.1:9277-18259 GCA_964442465.1 uncultured Laspinema sp.
CCCTCCAAAACCGAGTAGCCCCATCAATGTAGGGGCGTATTGCATACGCCCTCCAAAACCGAGTAGCCCCATCAATGTAGGGGCGTATTGCATACGCCCCAGGGCGCAAGCATTGCGCCCCTACTTCACCAACCCCAAAATAATCTGTGCCGCCCGATCGCAAACTCCTGGTTCCCCCAAGGCAGCTCGCATTTGCTGATAATCTCGCTGCATCTGCTCGCGGCGATCGCCATTTTCCAGTAAATCCAGCGCTTCTTGAACGATGTTCGTTGCGGTTGCTTGCTCTTGCAGCAATTCTGGAACGATGGATTTCATTAACACCAGGTTCGGGGGAGACATGAAGGGGATGGAAAATTTGAGAAGATGCTGTGCAATCCAAGCGGTGATGGGATTGACTCGGTAGATAACCACTTGGGGGACGTTTAACAGGGCGATTTCTAAATTGACCGTCCCAGATTTGGTAATCGCTAAATCAGCAGCAGCGATCGCCATGCGACTTTGACTCGCTTCGACCAATTTAGCCCGCAATCCATAACGCTGAATCTCGGTTTCTAGGGTGGGGCGATATTTTTCCCAGGATAAGGGGAGATAAAACTGGACCGATGGATGATGAGTTTGGATCTGCTGTGCCGCCTCAAACATCACGGGTAAGAGATAGCGGAGTTCTTGTTGTCGGGAGGCAGGCAGAAGGGCGATCGCCAGTTCATTGGCGTCAATTCCCAGGATTTGACGGGCCTTTTCTCGGGTGGGAACCTTCTGAAGGACATCAATAAATGGATGTCCCACCCAGTCAACCGTTGCGCCATGTTGTTGGTAGTAACTCGCTTCCGTGGGAAAAATGGCGAGGAGGCGATCACAGAGTCCGACAATCTGAGTCGTGGTGCGATCGCCCAAGGACCAAACCCACTCCTGGGGGGCAATATAATAGGCGATCGGCACTTGGGGGAGATGTTCCTTGGCAAAATTCCCAATCCCCAGATTGGGTCCAAGATAGTCAATTAGGATAATCGCATCCGGGGGGGACTTTCGCAGATAGGCTTTAGCAGAACGCTGGATTTGCAGAGTGGGCCAAATATAGGGCAAGGATTCGAGAATCCCCACGGAACCAATCCCCGTCGTATCGCCCAGGAGGACGGCACCGGCTTGAGCCATTTTTGACCCACCCAAGGCCATAATTTCTAGGGGTACCCCCGCCGATTGTGCCTGACGATAGAGGGCTTCTACCAAGATGGCCCCTTGCATATCTCCAGACACCTCCCCAGTGCTGATAAAAATTGTTGCCACTGGTGACCCCTTATTCTGGACTCGAACGCCGTTGTCGTCCGGGAATCGGTCCCCGGCGATCGGCAGTGATCGACTGACGCAGAAACTCCGACAGATGGAGGAGATAGGGGGTTTGGGGCAGTTCCGTTAACTGTTCCAGAGCTTGTTTAAATGACTCCTCAGAGCGATAAATCAGGCGAAAGGCTTTTTTGAGCAGAGACAGGTCATCCGGGGAGATTCCGGCGCGTTTGAGACCGATCTGGTTGAGCGATCGCACCCGAGAGGGATTGCCCTCGACCAACATATAGGGCGGGACATCGCGATCGATCCGCGTCATTCCCCCCACCATAGCCAGTTCCCCAATATGCACGAACTGATGAATCCCTAGAACCCCGCCAATTCTGGCGTAATTTTCAATGCGAACATGACCGGCGAGTTGCACCGTATTGGTAATTACCACGCGATCGCCGATTTCACAATTGTGGGCAATATGCACATAAGCCATCAACAAATTATCATTGCCGATCGCCGTCGCCTCGCCCTCTCCCGTAGCGCGATTAATCGTCACATACTCGCGAATCGTGTTCCCATCGCCAATTTTCGTCAGACTTTTCGCCCCAGAATACTTCAAATCCTGGGGTTCAAACCCGATCGCGGCCCCGGGAAAAATGCGATTGCGCGCCCCGATTTCCGTGTAACCCTCGATGGCAACATGAGGACCAATTGTCGTATCTGGGCCTACTTTCACTTGCGCCCCAATCACGGCATAAGCTCCGACTTCAACAGTCGGGTGCAGTTCGGCATCCGGATGGATGACTGCCGTCGGATGAATCAGAGTTTTCATCTAAAAATAGTTGCGTTCTTACCCGCACTCTAACTTATGTTTAGTGTTGGGAGGAAAGCAGTCAGCATATAAACTACTTTCCTCCGTTTAGTTAAAACAGACTTAATTGTTGACCTTTCCATCCTTGAAATCGTTTAGGAGGTGATTGAGTCTGAACTGGCTTAACTTATGCATGAAGACTTCACCTGTTCTAAGACTTCACCAAAGCTATAAGCATAACCATCGGATTTATGCATAAGCCGACAATATTTGTAACTGATTCCTTGAACCGTATCAGTTTTGGTTTTAATGTTGAAGCTCCCTGTTTTGCGAACAGCGAATCTTCCAACATAAGTACCTACCTTTTTACCTTGAGTAACAACAGCTTTGACGATATCCCCAGTTTGAAATCCATAAAATGATTTCTGTCTGAGTTTGGGAGAAGTCCGAGGAAATCCATATTTGTCAGGCTTAACCATTTGACGAGAACCTCTGCCCATAGCCTTAATAATCAATGGCTGAAAACCTTTGACATTTAAAGATTCTGGAGTAGATTCACCAACACAAGCAGCATCAGTCCAATGACTTTTGCTAATCCTTAACCTTGAACGATTGTATTTGGTCAATCCACCTGAACCCAATTCAACAGGTAAGCCAGTATTTTCAAGGATTTGCTTGAGTTTCCACCGAGTTGCATTGACAGCAGCAGCATCAGCTAATAGTTTTTTGCGTTGTTTGTCAATGTTAGTCAGGATGTGTAACCGATTGCTCAGAAACTCAGCAGGTAATTTATTACCTTTAGCTTGATTGCAATCCACACAAGACAGAACTAAGTTGGAAACCTTGTCTGAACCTCCTTTAGATTTAGGATGAAAATGGTCTAAGTTAAAAGGTTTATCGGTGGCTCCACAGTAAACACAGGTATGATTAAACTTTTCAAGCAAGTATTGTCTAACTTCATACCCCAAAAGTTCACCCCGCTGATACTCAACCCCCTTCACTTCAGGGTTCGTCATCTTTTGAGTATCAAACTTCACCAGTTCTTGGCTAATTGCCTTAACCGGAGCCAGTTTACATAAACGATTCACCCATGTCTGAATGTTGTGAACCCGAGACATTAAACTAGGAGGTAACCAGCCTTCAGGACGACGACGATTAAGAAATCTCGGTTTACGGTATCTGGTTTTACGTTGTCTACGACTTCGGCGCAGTTGTCTTCTGCTAGTCAAGGAATCTCTGATAGCAAAACCCCGATGTTCTAGTTCAGCCGCCCAGACGATATTTGTATCTGAGACTAAAGCTAAACCTGTGAATTTTGCACCTGGGTCTATTTTAATCCTCAAGTCTTTTACTTCATCGGTTGATTCTCCTTTGAGAATAATTGTCAAGGGATATTGACGAAATACTGCTGCTTTTCCTGAAGAAAGTAATTTTCTAGCAACAGCCGGGTGAACTGGATTACAAGGATTACGATTGACATCCAGAACGAAAACTGCATTTTTGTTGGACATTGAAATCTCCTATTTCTAGGGTAAAGTTCAACTTGTCAATGTTATCTAGGCTTGTCATGTAAGCCACACTGCCTAAACCCAAATCGGACGTTTAATGACTGACAGCAGAGCCAAAAACTGTTGAAGCATTCTTGGGTGCTATGACCTAGATAACGTAGTCAGTTAAGACTTAGACGGGTCAACTATGGACTAATGCAAGCCCCCACTATAATCTAAGATTTAGTGGTGGGTCGTTGACAAAATTACTTGAAGAAGGAAAAAGGAAGAAAAAAGAATCAACCGGCAACAGTGAACGGTCAACGGTTCCCCAGGACTTAATTCTCAATTCTCAATTCTCAATTCTTCCCGCTGACTCCTCACTGAATAATTTCCCGTTTAGTCTACTCGGGAGAACAACAGTTCCCCTTCAGTCACCAATTGACCATCAACTTCAGCCCTTGCTTGCATCTTGGCAATCCGCCGTTGGGACACGCGCACCAGTTCCGTGGTCATTACCAGTTGGTCCCCGGGAATGACTTGACGACGGAAACGGACTTTATCAATGCCTGCAAATAAAAACAGACTCCCCTCCATCCCCGGAAACTGGGTTAATACCACCCCGCCAACTTGTGCCATTGCTTCGACAATTAACACCCCAGGCATGATTGGACGCCCGGGAAAGTGTCCTTGAAAATGAGGCTCATTAAAGGTGACATTTTTAATCCCAACCGCCCGTTTTGCCGGAATATAGTCGATAATCCGGTCCACTAAGGCAAAGGGATAACGGTGAGGCAGCAGTTGCTGGACTTCTTCGAGGGTAAAGGTGGTTTTTAAAGCAGTCCCGGTCCCATTCGCGGGGGTGCTTTCGGTTTGACTGGGGGTAGACTCGGTAGATTGAACGGAATTAACTTCAATAGAAGTGGTCATGACTTGCGTAAGGTCGATAGGGTCTGGATCGAGAGTGGAGAGAGTTATCAAAAGGCCCCGCCCGCCTCGTTAAATCTGGACCCGTGATTCTGCCAGGGCGCGCACAAGCTGGATATGCAGCTTATGACTCGCTTTGTAAGCAATAAAATGAGCCAGGGGCAGAGGGCCGAGTAAACTCAGATCTCCTACTAAGTCTAAGATTTTATGACGCACTGGTTCATTTGAAAATCGTAGGGGGGGATTTATCCAGCCGGTTTCCCCGCAAACCAGGGCATTGTCTAAGCTACCCCCTTTGATTAAACCGGCTGCCTGGAGTTGTTCGATTTGACGGGCGAGACCAAAGGTGCGCGCTGGGGCGATGTCGGTGGCAAAGCTGGATTGACTGGGGGACCAACTGTGCCACTGGTTGCCGATCGCCGGTTCAGGAAAATCAATGCCATAACTAAAGCGCAGTTCTTCTGAGGGAATGGCGCTGACAAAGGCATCCCCTTCATAGATGGAAATCGGCAAGGAGAGGGGAGCAATTTCTGGCTGGTTTTCGGGGGTTGTGGGGACTAGACCCACTTGGGCGATCGCCTCTACCCAAGCCAGGGCGGACCCATCCAGCAGAGGCAGTTCCGGTCCATCCACTTCAATGCGCGCATCCTCCACCCCCATTGCCATCAAAGCGGCTAACAAATGCTCAACGGTGCGCACCGATGCCTGGGCGATCGCCAGTTCCGTGGAAAGGGTCGTCTGATGGACCGCATCAAATCTCGCTGGAATCACCGGACAGCCGGGTAGATCCATCCGCACAAAGCAGCGTCCTTCCCCAGGTACACCGGGCAGTATTTTCACCCGAGTCAAGCTTCCTGTATGTAATCCCACCCCAGAACGTTCTACCGATGCAACTAAACATTGTGGAGGCTGAGATGTTACAGAAAGCCGATGGGACGAGGGATTCATCAACAAAGTTAGCCTCCTAGAAGCGTTCGCCCAGACCAAAGTGGAAGCGACTGCCTCCATCATCATTCAGGGCGAAATCCACCCGAATCGGTCCCAGGGGAGACTGGACTCTGAGGCCCAACCCATAGCCGAAACCGCTCCCGGGTTTGTTGCGGACCTCTGCCGGTTGTCCGGGAACGTCGTCCCCAGTTCCGAAGTCCGTGGCTGCATCAAAGAACAGTGCACCGCCCACCACGGAATAAATCGGGAAGCGATACTCCGCACTCCCTTGGACAAAACTGCGCCCGGTTCCCACTGCCCCTTCATCGTAACCGCGCACGGTGGTGGTCCCGCCCAAGGAAAAGGCTTCGTAGGGGGGTAAATCCCCAAGGACGGTTCCCCCTTGAACGCTTAAAGCAAAGGTTTGAGGTCCTTCAGAAAAGCGAATTAAGTTGATGGGGATGTAGTAGTTATAACTGGCTCTCAACCGATTGAAGAAGATACTTCCTAAGCCAATGGGAACCGATTGTTCCGTACTGACGCGCAGGACACTCCCGGAGGTGGGCTGCAAAGCACTATCGCGTAAATCTCGGGTGCCACTGAGTTGGAAGGTAAACAAATCATCTTTACCGTCGCCACTAAAGCTCAAATCGTTTCCGCGTTCGTCAGTTCGGGCGATATCCCCATCATCATCTCGGGTACTGATGCGTTGATACTGGGTGCCTAAGGAGGCTCTCCAGCCATTATCCAGGGGACGGGAAAAGGTGAGCCCCCCGCCAAAGCGGAGAATGCGCGGACGCCCGCCGTCGTCCGGGAGTTCGATTTCCGGATCGCCCCCATCAAAAATAAAGGAGATGGACCGCCGTCGGAAGAGATTGACGGTATAAGAGGTGCGACTTTCCCAACCGGCAATCCAGGGGTCGGTAAAGTTGACATCAAACAGGACCTCGCGCTGTCCAATTTGCAACTCGGTCCCTAATTTGAGGTTTCTCCCCAGTAGGTTTTGCTCTTGGACGCTGAGGGTGCCAAATAAACCACTGGCGGAACTAATCCCGGCACCGGCGGCGATCGACCCGGTACTTCTTTCTAGGACATTGACCACAACCACCACGTTGCGAGGATTTTGACCGGGGTTGAGGGAAATTTGGACATCTTCAAAAATGCCCAGTCCAAAGACTCGCTGTAAATCCCGTTCAATGGTTTGGCGGTTAAAGACTTCTCCGGGTTCGAGTTCGAGTTCTCGGGTGACGATGTATTCTTTAGTCCGGCCTCGAATGGGTTGCCCTTCGGCATCGACGAGTTCCCCTTCTTCGTTGATGAATTGGATTTCAATACTCTCGACGACCCCTTCGGCGACTTCCAGAATGACGGTGCCATCAGCGGCGACTTGGGGGGTGTCAATGACTTGGGCCAGGACATAGCCGTTTTCTTGATACCATTCGTTTAACTGTTGGATGCCTTGCTGGAAGTCGCGCAGGTTGAGGATGTCACCATACTGTTCGACGAAAATTTCATCAATAACGGGTTGGGGAAGGACTTGGTTTCCTCTGACTTCTACGCCGGTTAAAACAGGGTTGGATTCGACGACAAAGGTGACTCGGACACCGAGGGGGGTGTCTTGAGGTTCGGCGCGGACGTTGGAAAAATAGCCGGTAGCAAAAATGGCGTTGATGTCCTGTTGCAGTTGGGACCGGGTGGTGGTCTGTCCTGGACGCAGGGAAATCACGCGATACACTTCGTCTTCGAGTCGTCCTTCTACGCCACTAACGACGACTTCGGCGACTAAGACTTGAGGTTCCGCTTGGGGGGCCGGTTGGGACCGGGGTGGAATGAAAGGAGGCGGTGTTGTGGGTTGGGGTGTGGGTTGGGGTGTGGGTTGGGGTGTGGGTTGGGGTGTGGGTTCGGGGGTGGCTTCGTCTGTGGGTTCGGGGGTGGCTTCGTCTGTGGGTTCGGGGATGACTGGACGGGTGGAGGGTTCGGTTTCTATGGCATCGGGTTCGACGGTTTCCGTTGGGGTGGGGTCTTGGGCCAGGAGGGCTGAGGTCCAGTCCCCTGGGCGATCGCTGAGGTCCGGTTGTTGTAAGGGCGGGGTGATCAGCAGTTCCGCAGGGGATGGACTGGGCCGATCGCTCTGTTGAATAATGGCCGGGATTGCTTCTTCTGGGGCGATCGCCGCAACGAAGGGTTGTTCCTCCACTGCAAGTTCCAATAGAGGTATATGGGCCTCCTCTGTGACATCCCCCTCGCTCAATTCCAGTCCCGGTTGTTCTAATTCAGGTAGAACCCCCTCCGCTTCAGGGGATATCTCCTCCCCTTGTCCCGGAGTCACAGCTACACTGACTGCATCCTCATTCTCAATTCTCTCAATACTTTTAATCCCTTCAATTAGGGCAGATTCAGCCCAGTCTGCCAGTCCATCGGGCGATCGCTCGGCAGGGTCGGTTGTCGTGGGGTCCTCTACTTCCATTGAAGGGTCGGTTGGGGATTCGGCCAAGGGAGTTGAGGTCTCTCCCCGACTGGGATTGGCAATACTAAGAATGGCACAAGTAGCAAGAACGGCTGACAAGACAGGAGATAAGCGCATGGGTTTAGTCGTTATTTGGCACGTCCAGAGAAACCAAAAGAAAGGATACAAGAGTAAGTCACCACAATTCCTGAAGGAAATAAATTCTCCTCCTTTCTTTCTGAGTAGTTAGGGCTAATTAATCCCTCTGACTCTTAAATCGATAGATGAGAAAGCACCCGTTCAAGGACTTGCTGGTAGGCATTTTCTACGTTGCCCAAATCCTGCCGGAATCGGTCTTTATCCATGATTCGGGCAGTGGGATCCGTCTGGGATTCATCCCAGAGTCTGCAAGTATCAGGACTGATTTCATCAGCAAGTATTAGGTTCCCCTGGCCATCGAATCCGAACTCTAGTTTAAAGTCAACGAGGAGAATTTGACACTGATGGAAAAATTCTGAGAGAATTTGGTTGATTTTCAATGCCATTGTCCGCAGTTGTTCGAGTTGTTCTGGGGTGGCGAGTTCTAATAACAGGAGGCGATCGCGGGTTAACAAGGGATCCCCGAGTTCATCCTTTTTATAGAAAAATTCCACCAGGGGCTGTTTGAGAACGGTTCCCTGGGGGATGCCGGTTTGCTTACACAAACTTCCCGCAGCAATATTCCGGACTACCACCTCTAACGGGACAATCTGCACCCGCTTGACGCGCATTTCGGTGGGACGGGTTTGCTCGATAAAATGGGTGGGGATTCCTTTGGATTCCAGCAGATTAAACAGGGCCGTGCCGATCGCACAGTTCATCTGCCCTTTACCGACGATGGTCCCCCGTTTGAGCGCGTTAAAGGCGGTGGCATCATCTTTAAACTGGGAGATCACCACCTCGGGGTCTTCGGTACTATATAAAATTTTCGCTTTGCCTTCATAGAGTTTTTCCATCGCCGCCATCACCGTTTTTGCTTTCTGATTGAGTGAACTTAGCACCCCCAAATGGGGTCAAACATTCGCTTCCCTTGAGGTCGCTCAATCATTTTATCGTTGTGTGGCGAGAAT
>CAYUEH010000036.1:0-18106 GCA_964442465.1 uncultured Laspinema sp.
TTTCCACCCACATCGTACCCCCCATCAGTTCGCTCAGGCGCTTGGCGATCGCCAAACCCAACCCTGTCCCCCCATATTTGCGCGTCGTGGAAGAATCCACCTGAGAAAACGACTTAAACAGGCGATCCATGCGCTCGGGGGGAATACCCACCCCGGTATCTTTCACCGAAAAGTGAATTTGATAAATCCCCCCTGGAGTTCCAGGTTCTATCGGATTCACCAACTGAGCATCCTGCACCAACGTCGCATTCACCGAGACAATCGTTTCCCCTTCCTGGGTAAATTTGACCGCATTACTGAGTAGATTCACCAAAATTTGACGCAAGCGGGTGACATCGCCGATGATGCCTTCGGGGGTTTGGGGACCGAACAAATAGGCCAGTTCTAGTTGTTTTTCTGCGGCTTTAGAGGCCACCAAGTCCAGACATTCCTCGATGCAGGTGCGCAGATTAAACGGATGTTCCTCCAGGTCCATCTTGCCAGACTCAATCTTGGAGAAGTCCAGGATGTCATTAATAATCGTCAGCAAGCCATCGCCACTGGTGCGAATCGTTTCCACAAAATCGCGCTGATCGGTATTCAAGGGCGTATCCAACAGCAACCCGGTCATGCCAATCACCGCATTCATCGGGGTGCGGATTTCGTGGCTCATGGTGGCGAGGAATTCACTCTTGGCGCGGTTAGCCGATTCTGCGGCTTCCTGCGCTTGCAAAGCGGCTTGGCTTTTGAGGGCGACTTCCTGACGGGCGAGGGTTTCCTGTTCCAGGAGTCGGGCTTGAGCTAGAGCAATTCCGACTTGTTCGGCGACGGCTTCACATAATTCAATGTCCTCGCGAGTCCAGCGTCGGAAGCGATCGCACTGATGCATCCCAATTACCCCATTGGGTACTCCCTGATAGGAGGTCCGCACGGCTAACATGGACTTGACTCCAATCTGCCGACACATCGCCTCGGCTCCTTTGAGCAGGGGTTCCTTATAGACATCCGGGGAAACCAGCACCGTATCGAAGGCTACCAGTTGTTCCGCATGACGATTCCCCACTACAGGCACCTCAAAGTTCATCATGGATTGAGCTCCCGGCTCTAAATACTCCGCAACTAAGGGCATTCTCGGTGGGTCCGTGGGGATGTAACTATGAATCAAACAGCGATTCACCCCAAATGCCTGACCAATTTGAGTAGCCGTGGTCTGAAAAATCTTCTGAGCGTCTAAACTTTGGCGGATTTCCCGCGTTATTTGGCCCAGGAGCAGACTGCGATGGAGTTGCCGTTGCAGGGCGATTTGAGCCTGATTCCGCTCGATCTCACCGCCGATCCACTGGGCCATCAGTTTCAACAACTCTTGATCCACCGATTTAAAGGGGTGAGTCCTGGCGATCGGTGAGCAAAAGCTCAGACAACCGTAAACTTCCCCAAAGACGAGCAGTCGCACTCCCAGATAGGCTTCTAATCCCCGAGTTTGATAGGCGGGATGCTTCCGCCACTCGGAGTCACTGGCACAGGGGATGCAGACGGGTTCGGATTGCCGGATGGCAACGGAGCAATAGGTGAGGTCTAATTTAAAGGCATCCCCTTGGGTCAAGGGAATTAAACTATTCGGGGGCAATTGCAGGGCGATCGCCTCGATGGTAGAAGGGCGATCGATCCCGTCTCGACTCTCCCTCGGACTCTCCAACCGGCCTACCATGCCAATGGGCAAGCCAAAGCGCCGACATCCCATCTCTAACATTCGCGATAGTCTGGTATCAAAGTCCAGACTGCGATCGGCAGTCACAGAATAGAGCGCGCGAATCGCTGCCTCGCTCTCTTTCAGGGAGGCAATTAATTGGGTCTTTTCCCTCTCGGCCTGTTTGCGTTCGGTAATATCATTCAGGGTGCCACTAATCCCGGTCAACTCTCCGGCCTGATTCCGACTTCCTCGGGCAAACACTTCAATCCAACGGTAGCCTCCGGCTTTGGTGCGGTATCGCATGGAATCTTCACAGTTCTGCTGTTCTCCTGAAATGAGTGCTTCTAAAGATTGGGAAAAGGGCTCGACGTCCGGTTCATCAATGTAATTCAACCAGGAAGTGCCCAGGGTCTGGTCAATCTCAAATCCGGTAATTTCCTCCCAAGCTGGATTGAGAAAGGTGAAGCAACCTGTGGCATCGGTCTGGAAAATCACCTCTTTAATGTTATCCACCACGGAGCGATATTTTTCCTCGCTCTGGCGCAGGGCTTCTGCGGCTTCAAACCGTTCGGTAATATCCTGAACCATGCCTAAGGCAAATTTAGGATGGCCATTGGCATCCCGAATGATGGAAACGGTCAGATCAACCCAGATCCGAGCTCCATCCTTGCGAATATAGCGCTTCTGGATTTCATAGCTGGGGCGTTCTCCGGCTACCACAGCCTGAAATAGGGGGAGTTCTTTCTGTAAATCTTCCAGATCGGTGAAGTCAGAAAAGCTCATGGTAGAGAGTTCGGTTTCCGAGTATCCCAGCATCTTCTCAAAGGCGGGATTGCACTTGAGAATCCTTCCTTCATCTAAAGTCCCCAGGACGATGCCAATGGCTGCCCCTTCAAAGACGATCCGGAGTTGCGCGGCGCTTTCGGCGAGGGCTTCTTCGGCTTGTTTCCGGTCGGTGATGTCATGGGCGACACCGTAGAGTAATCCTTGTTCGCGAAAGGGGGTGGTGTTCCAGCGAAGCCAACGATAGGAGCCATCTTTGCAGCGATAGCGGTTCTCGAAGCCGAGGGTGTCCAGGTTCAAGTTGCTCAGTTTCGCGGTTTCGGCCAGGGTGGCGGCGCGATCGCCCGGATGGACGAATTCGATAAAGGGTTGGGAAAACAGTTCTTCGTCGGTGTAACCGAGGATTTTTCCCCAGGCGGGATTGAGGCGTTTAAAATATCCATCGAATCCGGCGATGCAGAGCATATCTAGGGAGAGGGTGAAGAACCGAGCGCGGTCCTGTTCGGCGGTTTTGCGATCGGTGATATCCTGCGCCACTACCATCACGGAGTCGATTTGGCGGGTTGCGGTGCGCACGGGTACGGTGTGGGTGAGGTACCACCGGCCATTCCAGGGCATTTCCTGGATGACTGAGGTTGAGCTGCGTTCGCTTTGTTCAATACTCTGTTCTAAGCGGGTTCGAGCTTCTGATGAAAACACCTCCCTGAGGGTTTTGCCTTCTACGACGGCTTGAGAAAGACCGGCTGTCTCTAAACCGGCCCCTTCTGCGAGTAAAAACCGTTGATTGCGGTCTAGGAGGAAGACGGCTCCTTCGGGAAAGTTGCGGGTCAGGGTGCGATAGAGTTCTTCACTTTGACGAAGGGCTTCTTGCGATCGCATCTGTTCGGTCCGGTCCGTGGCGACGCCGATCACCCCAGTCACGGTGCCGCTTTCCTCCCAGATTGGGGTCAATTTATGTTCATAAATTAATCCGTTCCAATTGCCAATCCAGTTCTCTTCTTTGCCGTTCAATACCTGATGGATCTGGTTGAGGATATTCGGCTCATCGGCATACCAATCGAAAATCGATGCACCGATCGCCGTTTCGGGGTTCAATCCTAAGGAGGGCAGGTTTTTCCCTTCCAATAGGGTAATGATGCCATTGCGATCGGTGGTATAGAGAATCACAGGGGCTTGTTGGACGAGGGTTTGTAAGCGGGATTTACTCTCGCGCAGTGCTACTTCTATCCGTTTGCGTTCGTTAATTTCTCCGCGCAATTCCTCGTTGGCGGTTTGCCATTGTTCGGTTCGTTCGGCAACTCGCTTTTCTAGTTCCAAGTTGAGCGATCGCCGGGCGATTTCTTGGTGTTTGCGATCGGTAATATCCTCGATCATCAACAGGGTTACGCTCGGTTTCTCCTCGAATGCTGTAATCTGGCTCATCAGCACCTGAGCGATCCGCATTTCTCCATCTTGACGGCGGTAATGCTGTTCTTGTGCTTCGCTACTCTTGAAAGATGTCTCTTGTCCCTCGGGAATTTCCTCAAACCGTGGCATCAGTTGAGGCTCAAAGCTCAAGTCGCTCAAGCTCATGGCATTCAGTTCCTCCGCGCTATATCCGAGGATCTGTTGCAGTGCCAGATTGGGTTGGGTGATGGCACCTTCAGGGGTCACTAGGGCAATTCCCAGGGGCGATCGGTCTATGACGGTTCTCAACAGCGCTTCGTTTTCCCGTAACGCTGTTTCCACCTGCTGCCTTTGTCCAATTTCTGTCTGCAGTTGCTGGTTGGCTTGCTCTAACTGCTCTGGGGATGCCAATGCCAAGGCTTTGGGAATCAGGGAAACCAGTAAAATCGCCGTGGCGAGGGAGACTACGGCGGTGATCGCTTTGATTCCCCCGGATAGCCAATAGTCCGGATGCCACAGGGTCCAGATTTCCATTAAATGGCTGGTCCCACAGGAGATGATAAATGCCCCAAATAATACAAAAATCCAACTAAAGGGGAGGTCTTTTCTCTGGCGGATAAAATATAACAGGGTTAGGGGAATGGCAAAATAGGAAAGGGCGATCAGGGCGTCGGAACCCACATGAAGTCCAACTAACCAGGGCTTCCACAAGTAACAATGCCCGTGAGGGATAAATGAGAGTAACCTCTCCCCCGGTAGATTGGCGATCGCTCTGGTTGTGAACAATCCTAAAAATTGAACGGTGCATTTCTCCCCTTTGAACATTGTCTCGCGCTCCATTTCTGTCTCTGGTTCCCTTGTCTTTGACTTTCTATTGATTGAACGGCTTTCCCTTAGCCTGACCTGTTTTTGTTGTATTAGAATAGGGCGCAAAGGGTAAAATCCGGTGAGCGGTCTTCTCGATTTGTCCTTTGTCCTTGGTTCTTGGTCCTTGGTCTTGGGTCGGAAAAAAGACCCTCACCCCCCAGCCCCCCTCTCCCAAAATGGGAGAGGGGGGAGCAAGAAAGAATTTATAAATCAGTTAGGAATGCTATAGAACCCTGATACAATTTTTCTATAATTTTAGCCAAATTATAGGAGCTTTCAGCCAGTCGGACCGGATTCTTTGTTAAACCTTAATATTGCCGACTGGGGTGCAGATCCCCTGGGGATTCGTCTGTTGAAGGGAAATGAGCAGGCTCTTGCCGGTCCCTTGTCTACAGCGGCGATCGCCATCCCGTTAAGGAATGGTGTATGAGAATGGTGCGTTAGAATGGTGGGTTACTCCTCTTCCCCTTGGGAAACTGACCTATTCTGCCCCTTGGCGTCACCCTGACGTTGCATCTTGACTCTGAATCAGTCACCATTATCAAAACCAGTCATTCACATAAAACGATGCCGAACTCCTTAATGTATCAAGACCCCACTCATTTTGTCGTCCTCGAATCCAATCAACCGGAACAATTGCTGACTGCGGAGGAATTGCTCTCCAAGCTCACAGCAATTTTAGGCGATCGCCAGGATAATTTACCTCGGGATTTGCAAAAGTTTTCCACCATCGATGCCCAAGCTCAATATCTTTTGGAAACCAGTTGTGAATTTGATTTAGGGCCAGGAGAATATTTTCAATGGTATGTCGTTCGACTCGAAAAGTAAATCAGTTCAACCCATCCCAACGGATTTTATGGGTTCTAAAATTCCCCGGTTTGACAGACAAAGACGGGGATCCACCCCGCCTTTTTATTAACCCAGTCGTTTAATTAAAACGTATCAAGGGGTAGCAATTAGAGCCACATCAATGCGATTGCCCTGGGTATTGTTGAATTGAACCGAGATACCAGGACCAAAAAATTTTTCGATTTTTTCTTGCTTTTGCTGCCAAATTTCCAAGGAAAATTGGGGAGAATCAAATTCTAAAATTAAAGCATAGCATCCCTCTACATTTTCTTCTCGAATCCCCACGAGAACGGGTCGGGCTTCATCGGAGGGATTCAGACCAAATCGTTCCAAGGAATCATCCAAATGCGCATCTTGACCATAGCGATAGCGCCTGACATCTTTGCGAATTTGATTTTGGATTTGAGTGGCTTGTGTTTCTCGCAGTTCTAAGATATCCGGGGAGGTGGGGTGAGTCAAGGGGACCGGCTTGAGTTCTGCCGCTTTCAGGGCCAATCCACCGAGTAACAAGGGAATGCCATAAAAGAATCCGGCCAGATTTAAGGTGGCGTAGTCGTTAAAGTAAGCATAGAAGCCAACGACGGTGATCAGACTACCTAGGGATAAACCCAGGGTTCCCAAAGAAAGTTTAGCTAACATGATAGTGAGTGAATGAACGATCGCGCTTAAAGTGCAAAGTTCTATTGTCCCCTGTAGGCGATCGCACTACAACGATCTCGGCTGTTGTTTTCAGGCCGATGAGGGTTACCCTTGTTAATCTTTGTTAAAATAGGTCGAGCTCAAAAATGCCAGACCCGTCTGAATTCTGGGATAAGAGGGAAAAACTGCGATCGCTTCGTCACGGGAGGCGATCCAAGGATCTAGGGCATCAGTCTGGTTTTCAATCATTCAGACTATAGCGCTTCTCATCTTTGTATGGTACTACCCTCACCCCAAACCCCTCTCCCGTTCTGGGGGAGGGGATGCAAAAAAGTACCTCATCAGTCCAAAAACCCGCTATACAGCCTGGATTTCGGGCCTGTGATGGGGTAAAAAGCGCGTCGGGTAGGGTCAAGAAACCCGGTTGGTCTTTCCTCTGGGATACCGCCGCCCTCGGCTGATCGATTCAGCTTGACAAATGGCTGATTTTATAATAGAGCAAGCTGCCGGATCTCAACCCGATCGGCATCAACAAAACTGTTTACAGTGAGATTAGCAAAAACAAAGGGAAGGCAGAAATGGACGAACAAAAACTCAGAGAACGGGTCAGTGCGATCGCAGACAAACGGGAAACCCTTGTGCGTCTGTTAGAACAACCCAACTTAGGCACCCTCAGAATTGATGTCAATCAGGCGATCGAAGAACTCGACGATTTGCTAGATGAATTCAACCGCACCTTTAGCGATCGCCCGATCGCCTAAACCCGGTTTCAGCCCCAACCGCCCCTAACCCCTGCGGTTCAGGGGCGCAATTTTTGCTCCCCTGGACCGGAATTCCCTCACCCTTGTTGCAGGGCCATTTCCATCAAAATATTCTGAGAACTTTGGGCGATCGCCTCATTCTTTCCCCGCCGTTGCAGATAACTCCCATCGGGCTGTAACTCCCACGCTTGGCGATTATCTGCTAACATAATCCCCAGAATTTCCTGGAGGTCTTTTGCCAAATCCGGGTCTTGTACCGGAGTCGTCGCCTCCACTCGTCGATTCAGGTTCCGAGGCATCCAATCCGCACTGCCAATATACACCTCTTCTGCCCCATCATTATAAAAATAAAACATCCGGGAATGCTCTAAAAACCGGCCCACAATACTCAACACCCGGATATTTTCACTGACATTCTGCACCCCCGGACGCAAACAGCAAATCCCCCGCACAATCAAATCAATTTGCACCCCCGCCCTGGAGGCTTCATAGAGCTTAACAATCATTTTCGGGTCTACTAAGGCATTCATTTTTAACACGATTCGCCCCGGTTTTCCCTGTTTAGCATTGTCAATTTCCCGCTGGACTAAGGCGGTCATCCGTTCCCGCATGTTCACCGGCGCAACTAACAAACTACGATAGGACCGCTGGCGGGAATACCCGGTCAAATAATTAAACAAATCCGTTAAATCGGCCCCGATATCATCCCGGCAGGTAATTAACCCCAAATCCGTATAAAGTCGCGCCGTTTTGGGATTATAATTCCCCGTCCCAATATGTGCATAACGACGAATGCCATCAGCTTCCCGACGCACCACCATGCCAACTTTAGTATGAGTTTTCAGTCCAACCAACCCATATACCACATGAACGCCCACTTTTTCTAATTTCCGTGCCCAGGAAATATTATTTTCCTCATCAAAACGAGCTTTCAGTTCCACCAATACCGCCACCTGTTTACCATTTTCTGCCGCTGCAATTAAGGCATTCACAATCGGCGAATCCCCAGAGGTCCGGTAGAGGGTCATTTTAATGGCTAATACCGCCGGATCATAAGCTGCCTGGGTAATAAAGCGCTGGACTGTTGCACTAAAGGAGTGATAGGGATGATGGACGAGCAAATCCCGCGATCGGATCAACGCAAAGAGATCCTCTGTCTCTTCCATATCCTCCAGATTCGGTTCCGAAGGCAGTTCTCCCAGGCGACGGAAAGAGGCAGGAATGACTGGATTCCATACCGGATATTTCAGGTCCGGAAAGGGTAAATCCATCAACCCCATTAAGTCTACTAACCCCAGCAATCCCTCGACTTCATAGACTTCATGATGAACTAACCCCAATTCCTCCCGCAGCATTTCCCGCACCGCTGAGGGAATATCCGATTGGACTTCCATTCGCACCACGGAACCGCCGACTCGTCGCTTACGAATTTCTTGTTCGATCGCCAGGAGTAAATCATCCGCTTCATCTTCTTCTAGGGCAATATCCGCGTTACGAGTCACCCGAAATGGATGATATTCCAAAATATTCATCCCGGGAAATAGAAACTCTAAATTATGGGCAATTACCTGTTCTAAAGGTGTAAAGGTCCAACTTTTTCTCTGTCCTTCCCCCTGACTATTGCTGGAGTCTCGGGGCGCTTCGGGAATCGGCACAAATCGGGGTAAAACTTTGGGGACTTTCACCCGGGCAAAAAATTCTTCCTCGGTTTCAGGATCTTTAATCACCACTGCCAGATTCAAACTGCGGTTAGAAATGTAGGGAAAGGGATGTCCCGGATCGACGGCTAAGGGGGTGAGAACGGGGAAAATTTCTTCTTCAAAATACTGTTGCAGGTAGGTGCGCTGTTCTTGGTTGAGATCCATATAATCAAGGATCTGGATACCGTAAGCGATCAGTTGAGGACGCAGGATTTTTTCAAAATGCCGATGTTGTTCGGCAACCATGGGATGCAGGCGATCGCCCACTTCATTCAATTGTTGTTGTGGGGTGCGTCCATCAGGAGTCAGGGAAGAAACTCCTGCTTCAACCTGCTGTTTCAGTCCAGCAATTCGCACCATGAAATATTCATCTAAATTAGCACTGAAAATCGCTAAAAATTTCAGCCGTTCTAACAACGGCGTCCGAGGATCAAAGGCTTCCTGTAAAACTCGGTAATTAAATTCAACCCAACTTAATTCTCGGTTGAAGTAGTATTGCTGATCTTTTAGGTTAATTTCCGGTGTGGTTTCTTTCGGGTTTTTAGTCGTTGTCATAGTTCTGACCTGATGGAGCAGTAAATGGAGTTGGCAGGTAAATACACTCTATATCCCGACCCTGACTTCGACCGAATCGGGGCGGAGAGAAGGGGGTCGGATGGATCCGTTGCCCACCGGGAACACCCAGGGTTGGAAAATCCTGGAAAAATGGCTGGTGTTCGAGGGGGGCTTGAACCGGGTGTGGTTTGGATGGGTAGAGATATTCTGGACTGACGCAATCTTTAACATTAAATCCTCAATGTAGAGGCATCCAAGCGAATCGCCTCTACATTTAGGGTGGATTCTCAAAATCTGTGTAAGTCCTTATATTGTGCCAAGGATGAGGTCATGATGCCACGGAATGGGGGCATCCACGACAAAAAACAGTCACGAGGCGATCGTGACTGTCTAGGATGAATCCTTAGCAAGGGCGATCGCCCTTACGGATTGACTCCATCTGGTTTAACCGGCAATTAAGCGGCTTTTTTCATTTGTTCGGCGACAAAATCCCAGTTGATTAAGCTGCTGATGAAGGTTTGAATGTAATCCGGACGCTTATTTTGGTAGTCCAGGTAATAGGCGTGTTCCCAAACATCAATGGTTAACAAGGGAGTGAGTCCCATTGCGATCGGGTTTTCGGCATTGCTGGTTTTGGCAACCTTCAGGGTGCCTTTATCCAAGACTAACCAAGCCCAACCACTCCCAAACTGGGTTGCCGCAGCAGTGGCGAATTCTTCTTTAAATTTATCAAAACTGCCAAAGTCCGCCGCAATCTTGTCGGCAAGTGCCCCACTGGGTTGCCCACCGCCACTGGGTTTGATGCAGTTCCAGTAGAAGGTGTGGTTCCAAGCTTGGGCGGCATTGTTGAAGATTCCGGCTTTAGAGGCGTCATTGTAGGTGGCTTTGATCACCTCTTCAATGGATTTGCTCTCCATGTCGGTGCCTTTGATCATGTCATTGTATTTGTTGACGTAGGCCGCATGGTGTTTGTCGTGATGGAACTCCAAGGTGCTCTTGGACACATGGGGTTCAAGGGCAGTGTAGCCAAACGGCAAAGGGGGAAGTTCGTAAGTCATGTTTTATCCTCTCTCGAAGTGTTCTTAAGGGTTGCGCTGGATCGCGCTTTCTGTCGGCAGGCTTCAACGGCACAACACCAGCTACCGATTCCAGTGTCTGGGGCCATGCCACTGTGGGTCAGCCTAGGCTCCGGTTAGCCGGATGGCGATTCCCTACGGGATAGCTTCGCTTACCGCCACATTACGATAGGATTTTATATCAAAAGTCGGACCCAATCCAACTCTGAGATAAAAATCTACCAGAAGAGGGAGAAAACTGGATCCATTCAGCCTCCCCAGAGGACTCCCTACCTCCGGTCCCCTCCCCTTGCCAAGAGGACTCTCCAACTCCGGTCCCCTCCCCAAGACATCGGGGAGGGTATAGGGTGGGGTTCTTCTTGGGCGATCGCCAAGTCACGCATTCTCATGAGGCGATCGCGCCTGTATGGAGGCTGCACGACTCCCTACCTCCGGTCCCCTCCCCAAGACATCGGGGAGGGGACCGGAGTTGGAGAGGGGTTTAATAATAACTCCCAGTTTTCCGATAATGAACTGCTGTCACCCCTTCGGTATCCAGCACTTTGCCATTTTCCACCGTGGCATAAACCACCCAATGATCTCCACATTCGATGCGATTTTGCACCACACATTCCAGATAGGCCAGTCCATCTTTTAAAATCGGACAACCGTTGGCCGCATCAATGGTTTCTAACCCCGCAAATCGGTCTTCCCCGGGAGAAAATCGCTTCATAAAATGCTTGCGTAATTGTTTCCCTTCTGCTAAGATATTTAGCACAAATTTATCCCCGGTATGGGTGAGAGATTCCAATGCCCGGTCTTTAGCGATGGCGACGGTTAAACCAGGAGGATTAAATGAACCTTGGGAAACCCAGGAGGCTAACATTCCACTAATTACATCCCCTCGTTTGGCGGAAACGACGCATAAGGACCCAACAATTCGACCGACGGCTTGGGCTGTGCGATCGCTGGCTGCACCTGTGGTCAAGGAAGATTTTGCCGTCCGTCGTTTCTGCGATCGCTTCAAATTTTGAGCAAAATCAAGGGCGGCTTCTTCACAAGATTGCAAGGTCACATCCGTGGGTTTAAACTTCACCCGAATCGGGTCAAAGCCAAACTGATACCCCGCATCGGTTAACTTACTTTCCAACAAATCAATCGCTTCTCCACTCCACCCAAATGACCCAAATACTCCAGCCAATTTACTGGTGGATACGGTTTTCAAAATAATCCCCAAAGCGGTTTGAATTTGGGTCGGTGCATGGCCTCCCAGGGTGGGAGACCCAATAATAAATCCATCGCATTTTTCTACAGCGGCTTGAATTTCCGACGGTTCGGCTTGTTCACAATTCAGGAATTCCACCGCTATTCCCGCTTTGGTTAATCCTCTGGCGATCGCCTGTCCCACAATCGCAGTATTCCCATAAGCTGAAGCATAAACTAACGCCACAGTCAACTCCTGAGACTTCTGCACATTACTCCAGGACCGATACAATTGAGTCAGTTCTTTCTTGCCATACAAAACTAACGGTCCATGACCCGTGGCATACAATTTCACCTCGGGTAATTCAGCTATTTTATCCAATGCAGACAGCACCTGTTTCGCCTGGGGTGCGTGTAAGCAATCATAATAAAACCGTCGGTCTTCACTATAAATAACCCAACCTTCATCAAAAATCTGGTCTCCGCAAACATGAGCCCCAAAAAATTTATCCGTAAACAAAATTTTGGTTTTGGGGTCGTAAGTTAACAGTTCATCGGGCCATTTGGGAGTCGGCGTGGCAATCAATTGTAACTGATGTCCCTGACCTAAATCTAAGGTCTCTTCCCCCCGGACAACCCAAATGTTTAAGTCTTCGGTTTCAAAGAATTGGCGCATGGCGATCGCCCCAGGATTGGTACAAACAAATTGCAGTTGCGGCGCCAGACTCAATAGCGCTTTAATCGTCTCCCCGCGATTGGCATTAAAATGTCCTAGGATCACATAATCAATCTGGGAGAGGTCAATTCGTGACTGCAGTGACTCCAAATAATTTTCCGTAAAAGATTCCCCGGGTGGGTCGATGATTGCAGTTTTATCCCCTTGAATTAAAAAAGAGTTGGCGGTGGTTCCTTTAGCTAGGGAATATTCCACCTCGAATTTCAGGCGATCCCAAGTGCGCGATCGCATCACTCGGGTCTCTTCCGCAATCAAAAATACCTGAACATCACGTTGTTTAGTCGTTGTTTCTATCATGGGTGAGGAATGCGCTAAGACAGTTTACTTAAAACAATTACAGTCATCCCTCATTATCTAACCCTTGTGCAGATATGAGGAATAAATTCGCTTTCCTTGCTCATTCCCCAGGAGAGTGTGTCGCTACAGGAGTGCTGAGAAACCGGGTTTCTGGACTCAATCTCTGTCCCTGAACTGTCACGTCTTGACAGAAACCCGGTTTCTGGTCCCCTGAATCTCATCCAGCAATCCTCCAGGGAAAAATGAGCAATGGCATCGGTCTAATAGACCTCTTGGATACATCCATCTCTTAAGCCCCCCTTAGTAAGGGGGGTTGGGGGGATCAATCCGGAATGTTGCAAGAAGTAGTCTAATAATGATTGCCAACTTTGCGATGGTGAATCGCTGGTAAGGCATCGGGATTGGAGACGCGGCCATTGTCTACTTGGCTATACACGATCCAGTGATCGGAACATTCCATGCGACTGATGACTTGGCATTCCATATAGGCGAGGGCTTCACTGAGAATCGGACTGCCGTTGTTTGCACTTTGGGTTTTGATTCCGGCAAAGCGATCGGCCCCCGGGGGGAAGCGTTTGAGGAAGTGTCGCATCAGTCCCTGATAGTTGTCTTCATCGAGGACATTGAGCACGAAGGTATCGCCGACGTGCATCAGGGCTTCGATCGCCCGGTCTTTAGCCACGGCAATGGTAATCCCCAGGGGTTCAAAACTGGCTTGGGTCACCCAGGAAGCCAACATCGCACTACTCACATCGCCTTTTTTAGCGGTGATAATATACAATCCCCCACTAATCCGCCCCAAGGCTTTATCCAGTTCACTATCTAAAGATTTCATCTGTTTGATAGCTTTTTTCAGGGTCAGCATCTGTCCCATGTCGGTTCCGGCTTCATCGCACAGTTGATAGGTAGCTTCTGTGGGGTTTTCTTTGACGATAATATTGGGAAATCCCGGTTTGAGTCCGAGTTCTTTGAATTTAACGGCGAGGGGATAGATGGATTGGTCGTTACCCCCACCGGATTCAAAGAGTCCGATCGCCTGTTTGTTGTGGGCGGCGACTAAAATGGTCCCGATCGCCGCTTCTGCATTCTCTGCACCAGGTCCCGTTAATGGGGGTGCACCGAGGGCAATTCCCGAGGCGATACTGACGAGTTCTCGCACTTCCTGGGGTTCTGCCGATCGCAAATCCATCATTTCCACGTTGACGCCGGTTTTGGTAATCCCGTGGGCTACTGCTTGGGAGAGGCGATCGCTATAGCCATAGTCGGAAAAGTAAAACACGGCAACGGTGGTGTCCGCCTTGGCTTGTTCCTGACTCCACTGTTTGTATCGTCCGGTGAGTTCCCCGACATTATACCGCAACAGGGGGCCGTGCCCGGTGGCGATCGTGCTAATTTTTTCCACGTCCGGCATCCGCTTCATGGCACTCAGAACCGATCGCGCATTCGGGGCCATCAAACATTCATAATAAAAGTGATAATCCGCTTCAATGTCACTTAAATTTTCATCGAAGGTTTTATCGGAACAATAGTGCATTCCAAAGGCATCGCAGGTAAATAAAATCTGCGTTTTGGCATCGTAGGTAAAAATGGTATCCGGCCAGTGCAAATTCGGGGCATTGACAAATTCTAGGACGTGACCGTTCCCTAAATCTAGGGTATCCCCATTTTTGACAATTAGACGTTTAAAGGGTTGATGAACTAAGTTTTCTAAAAACTGAATGGCCACTTTGGCCCCGACAATGGTAATGTCCGGGGCGAGTGCTAAGACATCTTTAACTAATCCACTATGATCCGGTTCGGTATGACTGATGATTAGGTAATCGATTTGGGTCGGGTCGATTTCCTGGCGCAGGGTCGGCAAATAGGACTCACGGAATTTGGCATGGGAGGTATCCACCAAGGCAGTCTGATTCCCCCGAATCAGAAAGGAATTATAAGTGGTCCCGTTTTGCAGGCCAAATTCGATATCGAACCGATCGCGGTCCCAATCCAAACAGCGAATTGCTGTGGTGTCGGTGGCGATTTCCCCTGTTGCGATCGTCAGTCTCGGTTGTACTCTGTCGGTGACGGCTACCATTGAGTGGCCTCCTTTTCTTGTCGATGTTAGGGTTTGCTTACTTTTTATAGTGTTACATATTTTAAACATTAGTTTTTATGGAAAAATATATGGTAATCATAAGTCTTACCAATCAACGAGTCTTTCCCCGAATCTCCGTGTTATAATTGAAGATTGATTTTAACCCCAAATGTAGAGACGATTCGCGAATCACCTCTACATTTGGGGGTTGATATTAAATATTGCGTCAGTCCGATCTCGGAATAGTGACTGACGACTTGCGGGATGGAGGTGGGGAATGGATTTATTTCCCTTCACCCATTTTGAGGGGCAGTTCTACAATAAACTCCGTCCCTTGTCCTTCGCTGATGCAGCGAATCTTGCCGTTATGACCTTTGACGATAATTTGATAACACAGAGATAGACCCAACCCGGTGCCTTTTCCCACGGGTTTTGTGGTAAAAAAAGGATTGAAAATTTCGTCTTGAATCTCTGGAGAAATTCCCGGACCATTATCTTTAATGGAAATGCTCACCCAATGGGGATAGGGTTCGCAAATCGAGAGAGTCAGTTCACCCTCTGTCCCTGGATTGGCGGCGATCGCATCTAACGCATTATCAATCAAGTTAAAAAACACTTGATTAATCTGAGCCGGATGGCATTCCACTCGCCTTTGAGCCTGATAATGTTTGTGAATTTTCAACTCCGGGGGAAATCGATGTTGCAACATCGATAAACTGCTTTCCAGACCTTCACTGAGATTCACCGGTTTAGCCCCGGCTTCATCTAACCGAGAAAAATTCCGCAAATTTTGGACAATTTTGCGAATGCGATCGCTTCCTTGTTGCATGGAAGAAATGAGGTTAGTCGAATCGGAACGAATATAATCCAAATCCACCTCCTCATTCAATTCTGCGATTTCTGGAGGGATTTGTGAAGCCGCACTTTCATAAATATCCACGGCTTGCTTCAAGGCATCAACATATTCCTGGATGTAGAATAAATTGGCATGAATAAAATTATTAGCATTGTTAATTTCGTGGGCAACCCCAGCCACTAACTGTCCTAAACTGGAGAGCTTCTCGCTCTGAATGAGTTGTTGTTGGGTCGCTTTGAGTTCTTGTAACGTCAGTTTTAATTGTTCAGTCTGGGCTTGATATTGAGCCGCAGAATCCTGAACTTTTTGGTAGAGTTCTGCTTGTGAAATGGCAATAGCCATCTGAACCCCCAACTGTTCTAGAAGTTCGATTTCTCCTTGGGTCCAATGGCGGGTTGAATGACATTCATGCGCAATTAACAAGCCCCAAAGATGACCGGGCATATTGATGGGAACAATTAAATTTGCCTTGACTTGCAATTGAGCTAAAAAATTCGCATGACAAGGACTTAACCCTGAATTATGAATATCATCGATCGCCCGAACTCGCCCTTGTTTATAAAGTTCGGCATGGTCGGTTTTAAAACAATTATCCGCCACAATTTCCCCAAAAATCGAGGGCCAAGGCACATGAAGGTCTTCGACCACGATTTCCCCGGACCAGTCTTCTAGGAAGCGGTAAATCACCACCCGGTCGGTATTCAGGAGTTTACGGACTCCCCGGACTGCGGTTTTTAAAACGGTCTTCAGGTCCAATGTACTGCGAATTTGATTGGTAATCAGGCGCAGTAAAGATTCCCGTTGTGCGGCAGCACGGGTGGCACTGTACAATTGGGCTTGGTTAATGGCGATCGCCAGTTGAGAGGCGACCGCTTCTAAGAGGTCTTGTTCCCACGACGACCACTCCCGTTCGCGATCGCACTGATGCAGTCCGACAATGCCATTGACTTTCCCCTGGTAGGAGGCGGCGATCGCCAGCATGGACTTAATTCCCAGTGACTGCACCAGTTGTAAAGTCTCTTCTCCCAAACCGGGAAATTCCGAAAACCGGGTCACCGCTAACGGTTCCGCTTGGGACATCAACTGATGCAAGTGGGGATTATCCGCCAACGGTACTCGGGTCCCCAGTTGGCTGGCGTAATCATCGGTCTTATACTCTCCTCGGGTGATTAACCAGTCCCCCGCTTCCGATTCGTTCACTAAAATACTGACTCGACTACAGTTGAACGTTTCCCCTAACAAATGACAGGCGGCTTGGAGCACTTCATCTAAATCTAGGGTACTGCGAACCTGATTATTGATCTCGTTGAGCAATCGAGATCGCTGGACTTCCCTCTGGAGTTCCCGGAGGTGTAAATTTTGGATCTCCATATTTTCTTTGTAGGTCTCAGTCGCCTCGTGAATTGACCAACTGGCTTGCGGGAGTGATAAATCAGGCTTCGGCCATGTACAGTAGGGGGCTTGTTCTTTTATATACATAAAATTTTATCCCAGGGGGGTCAAGATAAATCCATGAAGCAGATGCACCGATTCCTTATCCTGCTATCTTAACAAATTTTTATAAAAAATTAAGGTAATTTTATCAGTGATCTTGAAATAAATTAAAAAAATTTGCTATAATATCCAAGGGACTCGTTTTATTTTTAATCGATTCATCTCTATTTGATTATCAGCGACTTTAAGCGGACGTAAAAAGCCGGGGAATGCAGGGCCACCTGACCATGAGCAAAACTGCCAACGAATCCGGACGTGATCAGCGCAACTGGCTGGCCTTAAGCATCGGCAATTCGAGACTCCACTGGGCCTGGTTTAAGGGAGAGATTTGCAAACAAGTGTGGCACACCCCTCATTTAGACGCCTCTGCCGGGGAAAAGCTCATTCATGCCTGGAATCGCGGTGAGTTGTGGTCTGGGGAGATGGAGTTTCCTGGTGCACCCAAGGGTGAGGCGATCGCCCCCAACCCCCCCCTGTGGATCGCCTCCGTCGTGCCCCAACAGTTAGCGCTTTGGCAGTCTTACGGGAGATTAAATCTGATTAGTCTGGAGGATTTGCCCCTGTTGGGAGTTTATCCCACCTTGGGAATCGATCGCGCCCTGGCCTTAGTGGGGGCAGCAACCGAATGGGGTTGGCCGGTTTTGGTCGTGGATGCCGGAACCGCCCTCACCTTGACCGGGGCGGATTCCCAGGGCCGATTAGTCGGAGGGGCGATTCTCCCCGGGTTTGGGTTACAACTCCAATCGTTAACGGAAAAAACCGCCGCATTACCTCCGGTAACATTGCCAGGGACCTTACCTCCACGCTGGGCCTTAACCACTCCCGAGGCGATCGCCTCCGGGGTGATTTATGGGATTGGTTCCGGGGTGCGAGACTTTATCGGTGACTGGAAAAAACGCTTTCCCACCTCTGCGGTGGCGATCACCGGGGGAGGGGGGAAAATCCTGCTGAGATATCTCCACCAGAGTGCGCCGGAAATGGCAAAACAGGCGATCGCCATGCCGGATCTGATTTTTTCGGGAATTTGCAGCATCAAACAACAGCAATCGGGGTAAAGTTGAGGTCATTACATCCCGGCCTCGGTTTCAGGCTCTATATTAGACCTCTTTCAAAATTCTTTAAAGCCTACCTTCTTAAGGGGGGTTGGGGGGATCAATCCTTTTTTTTGCAAGAGGTCTA
>CAYUEH010000037.1:0-17975 GCA_964442465.1 uncultured Laspinema sp.
CTTGTTCGACAGACAAGTGCTCTACGCTAACTGAGCTACACCCCCATGAAATCAGCATTAGATTACATGGAATTTGGAAAAGTTTGGCGGTTGATGGGGTGGGAATGATTCAAGGGAATGATTCCCACCCAGTGAGTCCGCCATTGTTTCCGTTTTCATTAAATGGCCCTTTGATTATTCAGTTTTCAAGGTTCGATGTGGGCGTTTGGGTAGAGCGTTTTGCCCTGTCCCTCTCGCCTCATATTTATATGCTACATACATACTACAAAACTGTCAAGGGGTTTTGGAAAATTTTTTGAGATTTTTTTGAAATTTCATTAAAATGCTTGCACTTAAAGGGGTTTAAGCGATAATTGTACTGAAAAGACTGCCCGGGTCAATATACTACAATGAGGAAAGTCTGAAGTATGGGATGGATCCCGATGGGCCAAGACGGACGGTGCTGACTCTCTTCGATGGAGTGGCTAGGATTGGGCCGATCGCCTGATGACCCGCAAGAGTTGGCAGCAAACCCAACCCACTGCAAAACAAATTATAGAATTTAAGACCCAAATGAAAATTTTGCTCTCTCAGCACCCGTAATTTCCTGCAAATTTTTCACAAAATAGTTATAATCTAACCACTGTAAAGTAACAGGAGGACTCAATGATATTCATGAGCAGTTCTTTAATCAATGTTGCCCACTATTACCAACAACTCCCGCATCAAAATCAAGCCCTGACTATCCTCCAACAAAAAATAGAATCAACTCATCCTGAGTGGTTAAGCGATGATTCGGCATTTGTCCGAACCTGGAGAAAGCAAACCGACAGTCCGAGGTTTTCTCCGGAAGTCGAGATTATTTCGGACCGGAAACAACTCCGAGGGGAGTGGGGAGGAAATACTTATATCATTGATGTGGATGAACTGAACGTCTTGGTGCTGGATACCTACGATATAGAAACGGGAAATCAGGTCGATCGCGAACAGAGTGGAGATTTATTTGCGGAGGTAGCGGTTAATCCGTTGACCGGACATATTGTAGTAGGAGTTGTGCTCGATTATGTTGCTGCCGTGACCACCAGTGGCATTTTTGTCATTGATCCGCAACCGGGAGGATATGCCATCTATCGAGTGCAAGTCCCGGGAGCGAGACCTTTTCCCAATGAGTTTTCAACTTATGGTTTAGGGGATATTATTTCCCTGAGTTTTGTAGAAGAAAACTTGCTGGTGCAATATGGAGATGCGGCCAGTAATACTTCAATCATGACCTTTCAACCGGGAAATACTCCGGCGATGGAGTATGCCGATTGTGTGGATGTGGTGGTCCGAGAAGGTCCAGGATTGTGTTCGCGAGTGGGTCAATAAGGATGGCGATAAAGATGGCGATCGCCTAACGGAATGAAACCCAGAAAGATTAGCCCCCCCCGAATAAACCCAGTGGCTGCAAATCACCCTGGGTTCATTCGCTTTAATCGACTTCATTGAGTAAGGAAACTCCCGCCTTCGCTTCCTCGGAACATTTGAGGATATAGAACTCAGCCCGATCGCTCAAGGCGGTGACAAAAACCCCAAAATCGTTCTGGGAATCCGTAGAGATCCAAGTCCCCCGTAGACTGACTTCCACATACTCGCGATCGGCAACGCAAATCGAAATCATGTCGCCTGGATCATTGAACGCCTCAGCTTCCAGAAATTTCAGTCCGGGCAAATCTGCTGGCAGCAAAAATGACGCGCTAGAGGGTGCGATCGCGATGCTTTCACCCACTCGCATCGCCACGACGGCACGGGTCGCCACGACTTCCTCAATGGAGTCAGGCAGACGCTCTAGGTTAAAGCCGGTTTCAGTATAAATGAACTTCAGCATTGCCAGTGGTCTCTCGTCTTTGTGAGTTATTCTTGCTTCGCCCTGGAGTGAGAGTCTGAGTCGCCCGAACTTATGTGATTCACAAAAAAGGGCGAATATAGGCTATAGAATTGTGAAACTTCAAAAATTTATGGAACGATTGGCAAGTCCCAATCTCAGATTCACTCCGTCTAACCGCTTCCCGTGAGCTTTTCTCCAAAAAGTGTGTACAAATTGTACATCAAATCCCGGGTTGCTCTCACTCGGAACCCTTGAAATCACTCCAGAATTGTTCTGCAAATGAGATGGCCGGGTGGATGGGGGCCTTGAGTTTGCTTTTGAGGGACATTCCGGCTTCCGTCGGAGTGCGATCGCCCTTGCGAGAATTGCAACTCATGCAGGCGGTTACGACATTATCCCAACTATGACTCCCGCCTCGGGATTTAGGCAAGACATGATCCAGGGTTAAATGTTTCGTACTGCCGCAGTATTGACAGGCATGGTGGTCCCGTTTGAGGACTTCCCGACGGTTGACCGGAGGCACCTTCCAAATCCGTTCAGTCCCCGTAATGGTGAGGCGGATATGGTCCGGAACCATCACCACTTGAGAGGGCGATCGCACCTCATACATTCGCGGGGTCTCCAAGCCAAAGTCGTCGCTATTGCTGCCATCGCTTAACTCCAACGGTTCTGCCTTGCCTGCAATTAACAGGACAATTGCTCGCTTAATATTGACTCGGCTAATCGGTAAGTAGTTTTTAGAAAACACCACCACCGATTTTGTTAACACATCCGTTATGCTATTCACGACTCGACTCCATATAAAACAGCCCCCACTTCCTGATTCAGGGGAAGCGGGGGCTGAAAAAACTCTTATTATTAGGGTCTTCTCGTCCTAGATGGATACGGCACTTGATGCCTATCCCTCCCGCTTCTGCTATGAATATTTGGCCATGCTGGTAGCTGACCTAACGCGGATTTAAACTCCTCGCTCATCTCAAAATCTGGGTCCGCATTCCTATCATACTCACCCCGCCCGATGGACACCAAAGCTATAGCCGATGTCATGAGGCGATCGCCTGCATCAACATCACGGCCCAAGCCATTGGCATACAGTCCAGTGATTGTAGGAAGGAGGGGTAAAAAGTTCACGTTTAGATTTTTTAAAAGCAAGGGCTTGAATTCTCCACCAAACATACTACACTAATATTACAGAGAATGTAAACCCTTCTGAGGAAAAAAGTTATGACTGCGATTACTCGAACCTCCACCACCGAAATGGAAGTCACCAGCATCCGCTTAGAGAGATCTCTGAAAGAAAGCCTCAAAGCCATTTCTGGCAATCAAGGCTATCAATCCTTGATTCGAGATGTGCTCTGGAATTACGTCCAGCAAAAATCAGGAGAGTATCGACCTTCATTTTCAAGAGACGATATCCGCGCCAGTTTAGATGCGACGGCCCAGCGAGAGGAACGGTGTGTCCTTACGGGCAAAGTGATTCAACCCCAAGAACCCATGTTATTAGGCTTAACCACCGCAGGGGATATGGTGCCCCTGAGTATAGAAAGTATGGTTGGATAGTCGAGTCTCCCGCCTGCTTGTGGCTTGAACAAGCCCAGGTTAGGGAATTTTTGGTTAAAAATTTAGAGGCGATCGCATTGAAATGGGCGATCGCCTCTGTCGTTATTTTGGTCCATGACTTACCCTTGCTTTGGAGACCCTAAGTGTAGGGGCGATTCGCGAATCGCCAAGGGGATTGCAAAATATAAATCATCCAACCGTTCAACTGAAAGAAGTGTAGGGGCGCAATGCTTGCGCCCTTGGGGCGCAAGCATTGCGCCCCTACATTGACGGGGCTAATCCGTTGATCCTTCACTACGAACGTTTTGGAGATTTTATTTTTTGGAGTTCCCCAAATGTAGAGGCGATTCGCGAATCGCCCGTACAGATTTATAAAGGTCCTGCGTAAGTCATAAGGTCCAATGGGTTCGATCGCCCTCCCCGTCGCCAAGGACAGAGGACCCACAAAGGGTTTTTATACCAAATCCGGTTGTTAAAAGTCGATTTCCTGGATTAGCCCGCGCAGGCGGGCTTCGTCCGTGTAGCCCCACCCTTTAGTGTGCGGGTTTTTATAGACAGATCAGAACCGAATTCCGTATTATTCCGATCGCCAATAATTCTCCCAAGCTTCGGCAATCAGTCGAGGTGCCGTTTCTGCGGGAATTTGCAGCGCTTGGGCGAGTTTATCCAAATAATGGGATTCTTCTGGCGTCACCTTCCCATCCACAATGGCAAAGGTAGCGGCTACGGCAAAGGCATCTTCAACCATATCATCGGGAAGCGCTTCAACGGCAGCATTAAACAAAGCCGAAGTCCCTTGACGGTCCCAAATTTTATCAACTTTGGCCGAAATTTTGGAGATATCTTCTTCCACATACCCCTTCATCGCCCCACTTGCCATCAACTCATGGAGTAACTCCGATTGTTGTTCAGACATTTGACCATCGGCATAAACCACAATCAACGTAATGGCAAACAACGCTTCGACAGGCGTGAGTTTTTCCGTTGATTTGGCATAAGTTTGGAACAGCTTGTCATATTTACTCATGGCATCCCCCTTTTGCGGACTCTCCAAGGTGAACCGGCGTTACTGCATTCCAGGCAATATCTGGCGAATCAAATCTGACGTCACGCGATCGCTCACTGTTGCCGCCCCAATTTGCGTCGGTAACACAAACCGCACTTGTCCATCTTTCACCTTTTTATCAGTTTGCAGGGTGTCAATAATCTCCTCAAGATTCAATCCTTCAGGTAATTTTGTCGGCAACCCAGCTTTTTCAATCAAGGCAAACTGACGGCGATCGCACTCCTCATCCCAGAGTCCCAACGCCACCGCTAACCGCGATGCCGCCACCATCCCAATTGCCACCGCTTCCCCATGATTCGTCCCCTTATAGTGGGTCAAACTTTCCACCGCATGACCTATGGTGTGACCATAATTCAGAATCGCCCGCAATCCCGCTTCTTTTTCATCTTTACCCACCACATCCGCTTTACTTTGACAAGAACGGGCGAGAATTTCTTCCAAAAATCCCGCATCGACATAGCGTAACTGATCCAACCGCTTTGCCTGTTCCATCTGGGTGAATAATTCTGCATCCCAAATCACCCCATATTTAATCACCTCGGCCATTCCTGCTCGAAATTCCCGGGCTGGGAGGGTTTTTAGCACCTCCGGGTCGATCGCCACCAACTTCGGTTGATAAAATGCCCCAATCAGATTTTTCCCCTGGGGATGATTCACCCCAGTTTTGCCCCCAATCGAAGCATCCACCATCGCTAACAGGGTCGTCGGGACTTGGACAAAATTAATCCCGCGCAACCAAGTCGCTGCCGCAAATCCGGTCATATCTCCCACAACTCCACCGCCCAAAGCGACCATAGTTGAGGACCGTTCTAGGCGCTGAGATAGGGCCGCATCGTAAATTTTTTGGATGGATCGCAGGGTTTTGTATTGTTCTCCTGCTGTCAGGATGCAGGTGGAGACGTCAAATCCTGCGGCAGTTAAGGAGGACCGGAGGCGATCGCCATACCGTCGATCCACCACAGGGTTGGACACCACTAAGACTTTTTTCCCCAACTTCAGGGGCTGCATTTGCGTCCCGAGTTGATCTAAGGATTGAGGGGCGATCGCAATATCATAAGAGTCCTGGGGCAGATTGACGCGGATAACAGACGGCATGGTAAACAACCCATTCACTAAACCTAGAGGGCTGTATTGTATCGCAAGCCATGATTCAATGGTGGGTAACGATTTTAAATGGAGATACTTCTCAATGTCTGGAATCCTTGCTTACGCTTTGATTGTCGGTGGTGCCTTCGTCAGTGCCGTGGTCCTGATGTTTGGATTGCGCGCCGTCAAGCTGATCTAACGCAATTCTGTAGATGGGGGTTTCGGCCCCCATTGGGTTCTAATACTAAATCCGGTTGATCAAAGCATTAAAAATTGTAGGCCCTTCGACTCTTCGACTTCGCTCAGAGCTCAGGAGGCAATGCCCACCGAATCGAGGTGGGCATTGCCCACCCTACAATTGCTCAACTTGTTTTTCAAGACCTATTCCAACCGCATTCCGTATAACGTGACAGTGCAGCAGTCCTCTGCATCACCCTCCCCAAAAGCCCCACCCGGGAGACTGTGGGTTTTTCCCACCCAAACCGGATAGAGAATCACTCCGGCTGCTCTTGTTTCGAGGCCAAAAATTCCCGCACCACTTCATCATAGCGGCGAAATTCCCCATCCACTTGATAGTTCATTTGTTGCATTTCGGCTTCGGAAATTAATCCCGCCAGTTGGAGAATAGCCGCTGCTAGTTCGGGATGTTTTTCTAAGGTTTCAGTCCGAACAATGGGAACCGCTTGATAAGGGGGGAAATAATTTTTATCATCTTCTAGCACAACTAATTCCAATCTGTCAATCAATCCATTGGTGGAATCTCCGGCAATTAAATCGACTTTTTTATAAACTAAGGCCCGATACATTAATCCTAAATCCATGATTTCTGGAGGGCGGGCAAAAGTTAACTGATAAGTGGCAGCCAAGCCGGGAAAGCCATCTTTTCGACTCATAAATTCATAGCCAAATCCTGCCCGCCATTGGGGGGTATGTTCCGCCGCATCGGAGATAGTTTTTAAGTTTAAATTCCGGGCATCTTCTCCTCGGACCATGATGGCAAAGGTATTATTAAAGCCCAAGGGAGGCATGACGGTTAAGTTGAATTGGTCTTGATAGGCTTGTTTGACCTGTTGGTAAACCGTTTCCGCGTCGGAGATGGGGGGATTTTTTAAAATGGCGGTAAAAGCAGTGCCGGTATATTCAACATAAGCATCAATTTGGCCGGTTTTGAGGCCATCATGACAGAGGAATGTACCGCCTAAATTTAACTGGCGATCGACGGTTAAATTGGTTTGAGATTCTATCTGTTGGGCGAGGAGTTCTCCCAGGATATTTTGCTCTGTGTAATTTTTGGAGCAAATTACAATATCGGCCCTTCCCCTAGGGCGGGAGTTGTCAGTTTGGCAACTGGTAACTCCTCCTAAAGTAACTGTGCAAACTGCTAAAAATAAAAATTGTTTGGCATTCATTTTTTGACCGTTAATTGATGTTCAAGCCAGCCGATCGCCCCATCGGCAATTAAGGCGATCGCCGCTGCCGGAACTGCCCCGGCTAAAATCAGTTGATTGTTCACCATGGAAATCCCTTGAAAAATCAACGCCCCCAATCCACCGGCCCCGATCGCTGCCGCAATGGTAGCAGTTCCCACAGAGATAGCCGTGGAGACGCGCACCCCCGCCAAAATCACCCCCATTGCCAAGGGAATCTCAACTTGGGAGAGTAATTGCCAATCGGTCATTCCCATGCCCCTTCCCGCCTCACGAATAGCCGGGTCTACCCCAACAATGCCGGTGTAGGTATTGCGAATAATCGGTAATAAGGCATATAAAGTCAGGGCAAAGATGGCGGGAGTTGCCCCAATTCCGCCAATGATGGGGACAGAAATTAAAAAGCCAAACAGGGCTAAACTGGGGACCGTTTGCAGGATGTTGGCAATCCCCAAAATTGGCGAGGAGAGTTGGGGTTTTCGGGTGATCAGAATGCCCAGGGGAATCCCGACGGTGGTGGCAAGGGTAATGGCGATCGCCACTAAAAATAAATGTTCGCCACTCCGACGCAAAATTTCTTCACTATATCGAATCAGAAAAAACTCATCCATTATTCAGGCTGATAGAGTTGACAAGGGTGGATTGATAGCGCAATGGGTGAGAAACCGGGTTTCTGCCCCAGATTTATGACTCCCTCACCAAGATTTTGTCAAGAAACCCGGTTTCTGGTCCCCTAAAACAGCGCAATGGGTGAGAAACCGGGTTTCTGCCCCAGATTTGTGATGCCATCCCAGAGATTTTGTCAAGAAACCCGGTTTCTTGTCCCAGGGAACGCCTAAAATTCAGCAGTTCCATCGAAGGAAGGAGTGGGGAGGCAGCGGATAAAGGCTTGAGCTTCGGGATGTTCCGATTGCAAAAATTCTGTGGGACTGCCTAACATGACCATTTTGCCATCCTGCATCAAGCCGATGCGGGTTGCCAAGCGCAGGGCTTCGTGAATGTCATGGGTTACAAATATTACGGTTTTGCCGAGTTGCTGTTGGAGGTGTTTAAATTCCCGTTGGAGTTCCAGGCGGGTAATCGGATCCAAGGCCCCAAAGGGTTCATCCATGAGCAAGACGGGGGGATCAGCGGCTAGGGCCCGGGCGACGCCGATGCGCTGACGTTGACCCCCGGAGAGTTGGTGAGGGTAGCGGTGGAGGAAATGTTGGGGTTCTAAACCGACGAGTTCGAGGAGTTCGGTGACTCGGTGCTGGATGCGATCGCCCTCCCACCCCTGAAGTGACGGGACGAGCCCCACATTTTTAGCCACGGTGAAATGAGGAAATAACCCAATATCTTGAATGACATAACCCATCCGTCGTCGCAACTGAATCGGGTCCCATTGAGTGGTGGGTTTGCCCTCAACGAGGACCTCGCCATGAGTGGGAATTCGTAGCGCATCCATCAAGGCGATCGTGGTGCTTTTGCCACTGCCACTGCGTCCAATCAGCACTAACGCTTCACCCCGGTTGACCTGGAAATTCAAATTGGCGACTAAATTGCGCTGATTCACCCGAAAGGTGACATCCCAAAATTCTACAACTGAATCGCTAACAGGGGGGGTTGGTAAGAACATAGATCGATGGATCGGTGGATCGAGGGTCGGGGTAGGGGAGAATTCTGGTTCGGAAGATTTCGCGGGTTCTGGAGGCGTTGTTAGGATCAAACGGTTGAGTCAGTTCAATTCTATGGCTTGTGTAAGAGTGGCGATCGAGTAAAGTAAATTAAGAAAGGCACTGGAGGAGGAGTGGATCTTGGTGAGTGCAAAACAAGCTAGAGCAATAGTGTTGCAGAGGGAGATCGGTTTGTAAATTTATAGAAAATGGCTCCTCAGCCGGAGATCGAGCCCCGAAAGAGGGGACTGGTGGCCAGGGGCACAACGGAACCAGACGCGAAATGCCAAATCAGGCATTCAGAAGTGACCCCGCTCAGATTTTAAGCCATTCGCGCCAAAAAGCAACCTTGGCGTTGAAACTGGGCAATAATATCGATGCGTGGAAATGAGCGTTATGCTACAAAGCCTTAAGAAAGGCATACAGTAAGGGGAGCAAAGGGAACCCGAAAGCAATGCATAAGATCCTGTTGGTAGAAGATAATGAGATGAATCGGGATATGCTATTGCGTCGTCTGAAGCGTCGGGGCTATGAGGTCATCGTAGCCGTCGATGGCGGACAAGGCGTCACAATGGCTCATGCCGAAACACCTGACTTGATTTTGATGGATATGAGTTTGCCGGTACTGGATGGGTGGGAAGCAACCCGACGGATTAAAGCGGCACCGGATACTCAGTGGATCCCGATTATTGCATTAACTGCTCATGCCATGTCTGGCGATCGCGAGAAATGTCTGGCGGCAGGATGCGATGATTATGACACCAAACCTGTGGAGTTTCCTCGGTTGTTGGAGAAAATTCAGTTACATATTTCCAAGCAACCGACGGTTTAGGATGCTGCTTGCACTCAGATGCTGAATGGGGAGAATGCATGAGGAAAATTTAAGGGGTGCGATCGCCACGGGGTTAATTTCTTCACACTTGAACAGCCATGAATGAGATTTCTATTAGTCCACAGAAGTTTTGAGTGATATGTTTAAGGATTCCGAGTTCTCCTGGCGGGAACTGGGTATTTTTAATGGCGGGGGATTCAGGGTCAATCTTCAAATCAGCAGATCTGAATAAAAGGGCAGCGGCCCTCATCCGTAAACCCTCGATTTTTACCGATGATTCATTCATACCCCTCCGCCGGTCTGGATTATTTCCTGATTTTTTGGTTCATCTCAACCCTAATTTGAGTAAATATCCGTGATTCATGAAATAAGGCGAGAACAAAGGAGAGAAAGGAGGTGAATCAATGATGCAAAGTACCTGCCGGTTTGGGCAGCAATTTTTGCGATCATAAATGGAATTTTAACTGCCGCCGATTGTCTGAATATTGAGGTCAGCGCTTCACTTCCTTGAGATCGTCTAGTATCGGGACTCAAAAATAGCGGTTAGGAAAGCAGTGGATCATATCCCGTTGATGACAAGACAGGAACTCTAAACAGGACAGTTAAAGTCAAACCCACCCTCTTCGCCAAAGAGATCTCATCAAGATGCCTATTAATTTACCGGCCCCAAATTTGAAGCCCAATCCAGATGTGAACTCCAACCCCCAAAATCAGCGGGGGGGGCTGATTCAAGCTTACACCCGGGTGGGAATCCTCTTGGGTTGCACGATCGCAGTCAGTACATGGATTCTGGATATCGTGATTCGAGAGGTGGACTGGTCTTTAGGGGCGATCGCCCAAATCCATACCACCAATCCACTCCACTGGATCCTAGACCTCAACCCCCTATTCTTCGGTTGGATGGGATGGACCTGGGGACAATTAAAAATCCTCCAGAAAACTACCCATCCCCCCTCTTGGCCCCTCAGTCCCGTCCCCAGGGACAGCGTTGACATCCCATCCCTGGGAACCCCCAGCGCCGACCAACTGGCACTGTACCTGAATCATCTCCCAGTCGCCGTCATTGAATTGAACCTCAACGGTGAAATTCAAACCTGGAATTCCACAGCGGAAACCCTATTTGGCTATCATGCCACCGAAGCGATCGCCACCCCTTTACTCACCGCAATCATCCCCGAAAATGCCCGTCCTGATTTCCAAAACCACTGGAATCAGTTCTTAACCCACCCCTGTAAACAGCGTTGGCAGTTAGAAAATTGCACCCAAAACGGCCAAATCCTAATTTGTGAATGGAATATCCTTCCCCTCTTCAATCAGTCTAGTGAACTGATTGGAGTCGCTGCCTTGGTCGGAGAAATTACTCAGCAAGTGCAAATCGAAACCGCTTTACGCGATAGCGAAGCCCGATTGCGCCGACTCTCCGCCGCCACCTTTGAAGGCATCATCATTCATATCCAAGGCAAAATTATCGATGTCAATCAAGCCCTCGTGAAAATGAGCGGCTATTCCGAAGAAGAATTGATGGGTAAAAATGCTTTCGATTTTCTAACTCAACCCTCTAAAGAAGTTGCTTTAAAAATGATTGAAGTAGGGGATGAAACCCCTTACGAAGTAGAATTATTAAAAAAGGACGGCACAATTTGTGCTGTAGAAATTCAGGGGAAAGAAATTCTAAATTCCGTGGAAGGATGCCGGGTGGCAGCAGTCCGAGACATTAGCGATCGCCGGCGTTCTCAAGAGCTAGAAAAATTGCTGATTGCCACAGTCACTGAAAATCAACGAACTCTCGCCACCCTGATGAGTAACCTCCCCGGCATGGTTTATCGCTCTAAAAATGACCGAAACTGGACCATGGAATTTGTCAGTGATGGATCGGTGGCTTTAACCGGATATACTCCCGAAGAACTCATCGATAATCGCCAGATTTCTTTTTCCCAAATCATCCATCCTGACGATCAAGAAAAACTTTGGAAAACTGTCCAAGCCAGTTTACAAAACCAACAGCCCTTTGAATCCGCTTACCGAATCATCACTCGCACTGGAGAAACCAAATGGATTTGGGAACAAGGACGAGGGATTTTCTCCGTCACGGGAGAATTATTTGCCTTAGAAGGTTACCTAACCGATATTACCGAACGCACCAAATCCTTAGAAGCCTTGCGTCAGAGTGAAGCCCGCTATCGGACCATTTCTGAACTGGTTTCGGATTTTGTCTATTCCATGACCCTCAATGATAACGGTGAACCCATCCCCGAATGGGTGACTGAATCCTTTAAACGGATCACCGGCTATACCCGAGAGGAAATCAATCAAAAAGGCGGCTGGCATCACGTGATTCATCCCGAGGATTTGCCCAAGTTTCGGCAATTTGAGCGAGAAATGCTCGGGGAAAATGGGGCAGTCTTAGAATACCGAATTTTTACCAAATCCGGTGAAATTTGTTGGTTGCGCGATTCCGCCAGAACCGTTGAGGATGAGGGGGAAGAACCGAGGAAAAAGGTTTTGGGTTCGGTGCAGGACATTAGCGATCGCAAGCGCTCAGAATTCCAAATGTTACACGCCATGTCCTTATTGAGCAAAAGCGAAGCCAAAAATCGCGCCTTGCTCAATGCCATGCCCGATTTAATGTTTCGCTTCGATCGCAAACAAACCATTTTGGACTTTAAACCTGTTAATGGCATCGATTTTGGCAACTTAACCGGCCAATTTGTCGGTAAAAAATTAAGGGACTTATTATCCGATCAAGTCGTCGCCTATTGTATTGATGCCTTGGGAAAAACTTTGTCCAGTCATGAAATTGAAATCTTTGAATATGACTTAAAAATTAACGAAGAGGTCTTTAGTTATGAAAGCCGGGTGGTGGCCAGTGGGGATAAAGAAGCTCTAGCAATTGTGCGCGATATTACTGCCCGCAAGCGGTCGGAAGCGGAAAAACTGCAATTAATCGCCTCTCTCCAAGAAAGTGAAGAAAAATATCGGTCCGTGGTGAATACGGTTCAAGAAGTCATTTTTCAAACCGATCCCAATGGATGCTGGACCTTCCTCAACCCGGCTTGGACTGAAATCTCCGGATACAGTATCGAAGAAAGTCTCGGGACGCCGTTTTTAAACTATATTCATCCCGACAATTACCCAGAAACTCAACAAAGATTCCAAAAATTAGTTCAGCGCCAGAGTAACTCTTGTCGCCATGAAGTCTGTTATCTGACCAAGACCGGGGATCTCCGCTGGATGGATGTTTATGCGAGGCTGATCCTCTCTCCCGATGGCACAATTATTGGCCTTGCCGGAACCCTCAACGATATCAGCGATCGCAAGAAAGTCTCCCAACAATTGCAAGAAGCCAAAGCCGCCGCCGAAGCTGCCAACCGCGCCAAAAGTGCCTTTCTGGCCAACATGAGCCATGAACTGCGAACCCCCCTCAATGCCATTATCGGCTACAGCGAAATTCTCCTCGAAGAATCCGAAGATTTAGGGTCGGAAGAATTCATCCCGGATTTACAAAAAATCCAAATTGCCGGGAGACACTTACTCGCCCTGATTAACGATATTTTGGACATTTCCAAAATCGAAGCCGGTAAAATGGAACTCTATTTAGAAACCTTCGAGATCCAAACTCTCCTGGATAATGTCATCGCCACTGCCCAACCCTTGATTCAAAAAAATAACAATACATTAGAATCAATCTGTCCACCTGATATCGGAACCTTATATGCAGACTTGACAAAAATCCGCCAAGTGTTATTAAACCTCTTGAGTAATGCCGCTAAATTCACCACCCACGGCACCATTACCTTTGAAGTTTCTCGGGACCTCTGCTGGATTCCCCAGACCCCCCCAAATTCTTCCCTAGGGGAGTCTGGGGACCCGATCGGGACAGATTCTACCCCGGCAACTCCGGCTTCCCCGGTCAACGATGACCCTTTGGGGCCTCTGTCTCCCTGTATTATCTTTCGGGTGACGGATACCGGGATTGGCATGAGTCCCGAACAAATGAATCAAATTTTTAACGCCTTTACCCAAGCGGACCCTTCTACGACGCGCAAGTATGGCGGCACAGGTTTAGGATTAGCCATTTCTCAGCGATTCTGCGAGATGATGGGAGGTGAAATCTCCGTTAGCAGTCAAGTGGGAGTGGGCTCCACTTTTACGGTCCGTCTGCGGACTGTCCCAGTTCAGCCTCACCCCTAATGCTCAAACGAGGCATTTTCCCCGGGGAAATTCTCTGGCTGTCGGATAGAACCTTCAAGAAATAGGTAGAATCCTAGGAAGTTTCCATCGAAAAACCGGATTTCGCCGAATCACTTGCACCCAGGCCAGAGAGCAAACGCCATCAGGGGTTGATTTGCTCCTTTAATCTCAGTAAACCCAGCTATGCGGACACTAATGCCATGATGCGATCGCCCACAACTCCTGTGATCCTCCCTTCGGTTCGGGTCTGTCTGAACACCCCCGGATTGGGGATCAAGACGTTCTCCCTCCTGCCGGATCTCCAGGATCCCACAGCTAACGGAACCTCCATCGTCTCTTAGAGGCGATCGCCAGTTCCTCATGGGTTAACCCCATTAAACCCCTGCCCGATTGCTATTTCGAGCCTGCTAGATTTTAAAGAGTCGATGCCATGAACCTTGACCAAGCCTCGGTGCTGGTAGTTGATGATGTTGAAGCCAACCGCGATCTCCTCTGTCGCCGCTTGAAGCGGCAAGGCTACCACGTCAAAATTGCAGAAGATGGACTGAAGGCACTCGAATTAATCCGAGCGGAGCCATTCGACCTCGTGCTGCTCGATATTATGATGCCCCATCTTAATGGCTATCAAGTCTTAGAGGAAATTAAGGCCGATCCGAGTCTGCGCCATATCCCAGTCATTATGATTTCCGCTGTGGATGATATTGATAGTGTAGTCAAATGCATTGAATTGGGCGCAGAAGACTATCTCTCTAAACCGTTTAATCCGGTTTTATTAAAAGCTCGGATTAGTGCCTCTTTGGAGAAAAAACGCCTACGCGACCAAGAACAAGCGGTTTTACAAAAGTTACAAGATGAACAGGCTAAATCGGAACTACTGTTGCTGAATATTTTACCCAAACCGATTGCGGAACGGCTCAAGGCCGGGGAACGAACGATCGCCGATAATTTTTCGGATGTGACGGTTCTGTTTGCTGATATTGTCGGCTTTTCCCAGCTTTCTTCTCATTTATCTCCCCCGGAATTGGTGGAGTTTCTTAACCATATTTTCTCGCTGTTTGATGAGTTGGCGGATAAATATGGGTTGGAAAAAATTAAAACCATTGGCGATGCCTATATGGTGGTCGGGGGATTGCCCATGCCTAGGCCGGACCATGCCCAGGCGATCGCCCAAATGGCCCTCGATATGCTCGACGCGACGACCCAGTTAAGAACGAATCATGGCGAAACTATTGCCATGCGGATTGGCATCAGTACCGGCCCGGTGGAAGCTGGCGTCATTGGCACTAAAAAGTTTAGTTATGACTTATGGGGGGATACGGTCAATACGGCTTCAAGAATGGAATCTCACGGCATTCCCGGACGGATTCAAGTCACAAGTTCTACTTATGAATGTCTAGCTAATGATTTTTTATTTGAAAACCGGGGTCTGATTCCCGTCAAAGGCAAAGGAGAAATGTTAACCTATCTATTGATGGGTAAAAAAACTATTGTTTAGTTTAATTTAAGCTGATAATTATTTAAAAATTCTCGGTTTTTTCTATGTTTTAAAGCCGTGAATCAAAGCCCGTAATCCGTCCGGTTCCTCTCCCGGGTGAGAGGCGCAATTAAGGGTGAGAGGCTCCCGCTGTTGACCTCAATCGGTTGCAAGGGCGATTGATGACTCTATCCAGGCTTGGGCGATCGCCTCCCAAACCGAAACCTCCGGACGCGGGGATCTCCCGGCTTGTTACCATTCCCGAACATCCGGGATAGTCCCCGGTTTCCCTGATGACTTACCCATGATTTAATATCAAACCCTAAATGTAGGGTTGAAAAGCGAATCAACCCTACATTTAGGGTTTATGCGTAAGTCCCGTCCCTAAAATTAGCGCAATGATTATGGCGGGTTGAGGGGCGATCGGCCCTTAACCTGATTGATCCCCCACTGCCAAAAATTAGCCCAACCCTTGACAAGTTCTGGCCCCTTCCGACTCAATCGATTGATGATCGGTCAGTTCCTTGTTAAACTAACTTACAATCACTGTCCAGAACTATTATTGTTAACTTAATTCGGTAAGGCTAAGGCTATGACTAGGGGACTTTCCATAAACATTCGATCAATGGCGACAGCGCCGACTATTGCGCCGGACCAAGTTGGTCAAGTTACCCGACAACCGTATCCGAATTATAAGGTAATTGTGCTTAACGATGATTTTAATACGTTTCAGCACGTTTCCTCTTGCTTAATGAAGTACATTCCCAACATGACAAGCGATCTGGCTTGGGAACTCACCAATCAAGTTCACTTTGAAGGACAAGCCACAGTCTGGGTGGGCCCTTTAGAGCCAGCTGAATTGTACCATCAGCAACTCAGCCGCGCTGGATTGACGATGGCTCCTTTAGAAAAAGCCTAATCCTGTTTCAAAAATCAGGCGTCCTAGCTTAGGGTTCAAGATTAACGGTTAACCGTTTACCCTTAAGATGAACCAGGAGACGCGCAATTTCTCGTCTAGGGTAACCAAGCTGATTTCCAGGCTTCCCCTGCCTCTGATTGGTTCCCCACTATCTTTGAAAACACTATTCTATTAGGTAAACATCTTATGGGAAAACCTTCTGGCGGTCGCTTGGTTCTGAATCACTCCACCCATATTCCCGGTTTAATCGCCATCCTGGAAAAGTTAACGGGTTGCATCGGCATTCAAACCATTACTCCCGGGGTGATTGGTCGCGCTAAAGGTCACTGTCCCCAGATGAAGTTAAAAATATCGGTTCCTATTCTAGGCGGATATAAGGTGATTGCCAGACAGGGAAAAACGGTGCAGGAAGTCTTTATCATCACGGAATTAAGTCAGCCAGACCTCGAAGGGGCGATCGCTTCATGCTTGTCCAAAAAATAGCCCCTGGGTCTGACTCGCCAAAACCCTATTTCCTCATGATTCGCTTTAAGGTCCGGTTCTCCCTCCCCATTCATGAGAATTAACACTCAAAGGTTGGAAAGCGGTTACTTTTCCTCAGATCCCCAACCCACTTCTGCTGTCTTCTCCGTGAACTGGCTGGCTTCTCCCTTCCCACTCTTTTTTTTGATTCTTTTTGGGGGTTTATGCCCTTTTATTTTGGCATTCAATTTCTGATGCACGGCTCTATAAACCACATGATAACTCACTTCAACCCCACATTCTTCTTTTAACCAAGTTTGAATCTCTCCATAACTGGTAAATCCTTGATGCCCCTCCAAATATTGCTTTAATTTTCCCATCGCTGCTAAAGGAATAGTGGTGGATTTACCCGGGCTTTTGTAGGGTTTAAGTAATCCCTCTAATCCCTCTTGTTTGTACTTCTGAAACCATCGATAAATGGTTGATGGGTCTCTGACTAGGACCGATGATAAGTCTTGCAAAGTAGAGAGGGTTCCCGTTTTCAGTAAGTACAAAGCTTGCAGTCTTTCTTTCATTTGTACACTGGTCTGCTTATCCAGCAGATGTTTCAGTTCTTCTGAAGATTCCTTAATTTCTAGATTGAGAGTTCGTGCCATTTGTATAAGTTTCTCGCTTCAGCCCCATTCCGTTGATTTTATGGGTTAATTCCATGCAGAAATAGCATAAAATTTTTTAATTCTAGCCTAGCCTACCCAAACCGGATCGTCAAGAGGTCCCGATAATCAAGAGGCGTTATCAAATCTCAATTCAGCCGGAAAAATCGACGGCTTAACCTGAAAAATTGAGTAGATATCACTAAATAATTGACCCTTTTTGTGATAAAATTTGTCAACCTCGGGTACAAAATTGGCCCTTGGCTCGCACTTCACCCAGGGATCGATTAAAATTAACCTGATTTGATTAACAGTCCCTTCAGACAAACAACAAATGAGCAATTCAGGGCGGGTTCCGACTTCTAAGAACAAGGGTTTTACCCCCGAACCAGACTGGAACTATGAGGCAACGGTGGCTGAAATTGAGGCGATCGTTGAACGAGTCGAATCGGGGGAACTGGAATTAGCTGAGGTTTTCGACCAATTCACCACTGCCGTTGACTATTTGCGGCAGTGCGAATCGTTCCTCTCTCAACGACAGCAACAGGTGAATTTATTACTGGAAACTCTCGATGAGGTGAGTTTTGAGTTTTGAACGATGAGGGGGAAAGGACTTACGCAATCTGTGAAATCGAACCCTAAATGTAGAGGCGATTCGCTTGCTCGCCTCTACATTTAGGGTGAATTCTTCAAATCTGCGTAAGTCCTGTGGATGCTCCTTGGGAACGCGATCCCTCTTCATCCTTCTCCTAAGGGAACTCCAAACAATAAAGTCTTCAAAATATTCTAGAAGAGATCCCCCCA
>CAYUEH010000038.1:0-1630 GCA_964442465.1 uncultured Laspinema sp.
GTACTACCCTCACCCCAAACCCCTCTCCCAGAACATCCGAGGGGCTTTGAAAAGTACATCATGAGTCCACCGAATCGCTATAGTCCATTGTCAAGGGTAGCCAATTTCCCGTATTTTTGGGATGGAACTGAACGGGAAAAAAATCATGGCAATTTATTTAGATTCAGCGATCGCCTCCGAAGCCGAACTGGCACAAAAAATGGGCTGGGTGAAAGGTATCACCACCAATCCAACCTTATTGGCAACCAGTGAGTTATCTCCCGAGGAGACTTTGAAAACATTGGTGACCCTCACATCGGGGCCATTATTTTACCAGCTTACGGCGTCGGATTTTCAGGACATGGTCAAAGAAGGCCAAACCGCGCGGGATTTGATAGGCGATCGCACCATTTTAAAAGTCCCGGCCACCCCCATTGGGTTTGAAGTCGTCGCGCATCTATCTCCAGACATACCTTGTTCCGTCACCGCCATTTATAGTGCCGCCCAAGCTGCCGTAGCTAGGGAAGCGGGGGCAAAAATGGCGATCGCCTACGTCAACCGCGCCACCCGATTATTAGGGGATGGCATTGCCTTAGTGCGATCGATGGCAGATGTTCTCCAAGGCAGCGACGTCGAAATTCTCGCCGCCAGCATTAAATCCCCCGAAGAAGCCGCTGCCTCCTTACAAGCAGGCGCTCATCACTTAACCTTACCCCTCGCCATGTTAAGAGCCATTTCTTCCCACCAACTCTCCCAACAAACCGTGGAAGAATTCAATCACAAAGGCATAGGCTTAACTTTGTCCTAACCGGCGTAACAATTGGTTTATAATAATAGGAGTGCGAGCAAAATTTTGGGGTTTTCGGTAGAGAGATCCCTGCTGGGTTTCAAATAGAATTATTGCCAAATCCTAAAAAGCCCCCCTTCTTAAGGGGGGTTGGGGGGATCTCTACTCCATCAAAGTAAGACTTCTAATTCGTGAATCAGACCCTCCCACTCCTATTTTCAATATCCGGGACATCCGCCATCAAAAAGAATCATGACCCGAACTGCGCATGACCAATTTGCGAAACAATATTTAGAGGAATTATTAGCCTATCTGGGACAAGTCCAAACCAGTCGGGACGTTCCCAGCGAAGTGCGACAAATCGATGTCTATTTCGTCCCGGCAGCCACCCCCACCACTGCGCCAGAAACCCTGGGAGTTCTAGGACAAATGGCAAGCACAACCGGCTTGTTTGAAGTGTTTAGAAACCCTCCCACTCCAGTCGAGATTAGGACCTGTAAACTCAAACTCTACTCCTTACAAGGGGACCTGTTGCGACAAGCGCGACGGGAAAAGAACTCCCTCGGTGAATCGGACTTACCCCGACTCTGGGTATTGTCCCCCTCCTGTTCCGAAAGACTGGTGAACGGATTTGGCGCACAACTGGATCAGTCAGGGAATTGGATACCGGGGATTTATTTTATGCCAGAATTTGAGAAGACAGCATTAGTGGCGATCGACCAACTCCCCGCCAACCTGAATACCCTATGGTTGCGAGTCTTAGGAAGAGGGGCCACCCAACAACAAGCCGTGAATGAATTACTCTCTCTACCCCAGGGACATCCATTCCGGCGCAACCTGTTAGAAATTCTGTCCAACTGGCGC
>CAYUEH010000038.1:1730-3710 GCA_964442465.1 uncultured Laspinema sp.
TCGAGACGTTTGCGCTGAGAACTGCGCGTGGGTTTGCTTTTGAAGCGCTTTTTAGGCACAGCCACAGCACTTTTAATCAACTCTTGCAACCGCATCAAGGCTTCCTGACGGTTTTCTAACTGACTGCGAGATTCTTGGGATTTGATAATAATTACCCCATCTTGGGTAATCCGATGATCGCTTCGACTCAATAGGCGATTTTTGTAACGTTCTGGCAGGGAGGATGCTTTGATATCAAAACGCAAATGAATCGCGGTTGCCACCTTATTGACATTTTGCCCTCCCGCCCCTTGAGAACGAACTGCACTAATTTGAATTTCGTTTTCTAGGATACTGACGGTGTTGGAAATTTGTAGCATAATTTAGGAATAAAATGAGAATTTCACCGGGTTGGTTCAGCAACTTTTTAGAAAATTGGCAGCCGCGAACGATTCTATTACAGGACTTAGGCAATCTTTAATACTCAGACCTAAATGTAGAGGCGATTCGCGAATCGCCTCTACATTTAGGGGGAATTCTAAAAATTCACCTAATTTCTGTATTATAAACCATCCGAGCATCAGCGCGTTGGCGAAGATGCCTGATAAAAATCCCTCGCAGCCCAATCCTTGTAGTAAAATGATTCATTAATTCAGAAATTCATAAGCCAAATCATCATCAATTCATCATGACTAAACCACTTGAAGGCAAAGTTACGCTTGTCACCGGGGCGACCCGGGGCCTGGGGAAAGGTATCGCCATTGGACTGGGGGAAGCGGGGGCGACGGTGTATATCACCGGGCGGAGTCTGGACCCGGCGACGGGAGAGGGAGAACTTTCCGGGAGTCTGAGAGAGACGGAAGCGGCAGTGGAAGCGGCAGGCGGGCTCTGTATTCCGGTGCAGGTGGACCATAGCGATGATGACCAAGTGCGATCGCTGTTTGACCGGATTCAATCGGATTTCGGCCAGATTGACCTATTGGTAAATAATGTATATGCCGGGGTGCAAGCCTTAATGAATGCCCAGGGTCGGCCCTTCTGGGAGAGTGAACCGAGTTTTTGGGATGCTTGTAACAATGTGGGTCTGCGGAGTCACTATGTGACCAGTGTTTTGGCGGCGCGGATGATGACGCCGCGTCAGCAGGGGTTGATTTGTACGATTTCCTCTTGGGGAGGGTTATCTTATATTTTCGGAGTGCCTTATGGGGTGGGAAAATCTGGTTGCGATCGCCTCGCGGCAGAGATGGCGGTGGAACTCAAACCCTATAATGTCACCTCACTCTCAATTTGGCCGGGGATTGTGGGAACAGAACAAATGTCCAGTATGGCGGATCAAATGGCGGCAAGTGAGACGGACGATCGCCAATTTTCGGGGTTCCGAGAACGGTACAACTGGGAAACGCCCCTCCTCACCGGACGGGCGATCGCCGCCTTAGCTGCGGACCCCACGGTGATGCAGCATACCGGACGGGTGCAAATTGTAGCAGAAGTGGCGCAACGGTATGGACTGGTAGATGAAGGTGGCACCTCCCCAGCATCGTTGAGGTCCCTGCGCTTCCTCCTCCCCTTTGCCGTCCCCCAATTGAGACCCTATGCCAATCTGGTTCCCAATCTGAACCTGCCTTGGTCCCTGATGCTGCTGAGTCGGTTGGGTGCACCCCGTCTCGGTTGAAACCGGATTTTCACTCACAGGATACCCAATCTGTAACATCGCCCCCTAAATGTAGAGGCGATTCGGGAATCGCCTCTACATTTAGGGCTGGGCCTCCAAAAATGCGTAAGTCATGACTCAAAACGTAACAATGGTTTTTTCCTGCGATCGCTCATGTTGCTGTTGCGCAATTGCCAGTTCCCGATCCAATTCGGCTAAATTGTCCTGAATCCTCTGCATAATAGTCTCAATTTTGGGTTGATTCACGGGCAATTTCTGGCCTAATTCTCTATTAGTTTGATAATGACTGTTTAAATGAGTGATTAATTCATGGGTTTGTTGTTGATAGC
>CAYUEH010000038.1:3810-8312 GCA_964442465.1 uncultured Laspinema sp.
TGCTGAATTTGGGTGGTGCGATCGCGGATTTTATCGGCTAATGCTGGAGGGGTGGTGAGTAGCGGCAACCACGGGTTTAAAATCGCCAGTTGAGTTTGCAGGGTTTGACTCAGGGCGATCGCCAAGGATTCTAAGGTATCCGGATCCTCCGTTGCCAGGGATTCCAGCACTTCTGGAGGAAAAATTGCCTCCCAGAGTCCCATGCTCTGTTGCACCAATTCAAACGGAAGGGCGACGGTTTCAAATTGATGGAGAGACGATAAAAAATTCGTCTCTCCATCTTCAGAATCTAAACCTAAATTCTGAATTTGCTCTAATAAATTGGCGATTTTATTGAACTGCTGTTCTAGGTTTTGCTGGGTTGTCATGTCCTGGATCGGGTAAATTCCTTGTTCCAGAATACAGAACAACCGAAACAATCGATTGAACGGTGGGTTTAAAAGGTGGTTTTAGCGGTGACTCATTTCGGCTTTTGAATCGTCTAGGGTGGGAAGACTGGCTGCGGTTGTGCGATCGAGGTTTTCCTGTTCCCACTGGATCAGATCTTGCAGGGCTTTCCAAGAGGGCGTAAATGCTGGACTAGCGAGAGAACAGGATTTCCAGGTTCCTTGAACCGGAACGTTGAGTTGCTGGCAAGCCCCACCCCGTCTTCCTTCCGGCTCATAGTAGCGACAATTTCGACAGCAAGAAGTTAAAGAATTTAAGGGGTTCATAGCAATGTTTTGTTTAAAGGTCTGTTACGGATTTAACTCGACTTTCAATTCCATTACTGCGTGAATTTATACCGTTTTGACATTTTTTTTATTAAAAAATGTAAAGAGTTTATTTAAGTAAATACTATCATTACAATTCTTAACATCAACTCAACTGTAATCTAAGATACGAATCCAGAAATCCTATCCGGGTGAAATCTCCCCAAGGGTTTTCCGTGATTTCCATTTTGGGACCAGCAATCGAGGGTTCCTGAACCGGGATGAGCAAGCGAAGGGCGATCGCACCTTGAGCCAGAGCAATTATGGTACTCTATAGACTACCCCTATGATCAGGGGCATCTGTTGCCTCTCCCCTCGGTTGCATCGCCCGAGGACATCACTCAACCCCTTAACCTTGCGATTTGCGTATGAAAATCCTTCATGGCACCTGGATCCCCAACAACACTAGCGACTTCATTCGTCAGGGTCGATTTTTCCTTTGGGTGGAAACGATTCCCAAACCCAGCCGCAAAAAGCCCAGTTTACGCCATCCCGCTCATTTAGAAAAAGCGGCATTGGCGGAATTTTTGCGGGCAAACTTGGGAATTCCTGAACTCGTTGAAAATGGGATTAAAAATCGCATTTTCTCTCAGTATTTTATTCTCCCCACCACCGGCGATCAACCCATCCCTTCTGTAGAACTGTTTCGCTACCTAGAAGATGAACCGCCGGAAAGCTGTGAGTTTCATCCCTGGGAAATTGATTGCTATCATATCGAAGATATCGTCAAATCCTCTACTATCCCATCGGTTATTAAAACCTTAAATGAGTTACATTTTATCGCCATCAACAACCTAGCTGAGGTTCAGTTAGGGGCTGACTTAATGTTTTGGTATCAATACAGCCAATCTTTCAAGCAAATCATCCTCAAAGACCAGTATATCCCCTCTTTAAAATATTCTACCCTGACCTCAAAACCCGGGAAAGGCAAAAAAACCAAAACTGTTCAATCCGATGAGTATTATGCGAGTTGGGAAATTTTATCGGACCAGTATGAAACCGATATTCAACAGTACAGTGCGGCAATGCCCTTGGCTTGTGTGGCAGGGTTCGCTGCTATTCCCAAACCCTTAGAATTTTATGAACGTTCCACATTGCTGCGCCATTTCTCGGAATGTTTGTTAAATAATATTGTGGGAGAAACTCCTATTCCTCAAACCCTCGGCAAACAGTTTAACGACAGTTTTATCTACACCAGTTACAGTAGCCAAAAAAGGCCCGAGGTTTCCCGAGAAGTTTACCAGCAGTGGTCCAGTTGGAAAGACCGCTTATCCGGTGCACAATTAACCGCGCCATTTCACCTCTGTTTTCAACTCAAAGAAGGAACACCAGAACAGCCGGACCAGTGGCGGATTAACTTTGTAGCCGCTTCTAAAAAAGACCCTTCTTTGAAACTGCCATTAGAGGACTATTGGCATCTGAGCAGAACCGAGAAAAAGACTTTTCACAAAAACTTTGGGACAGACTTTGAAAAAAATCTGCTGCTAAATTTGGGGTATGCCGCCCGGATGTATCCGTTACTCTCCAAAGGGCTAGAAACGGACCGTCCGATGGGGTTAGATTTAACCTTGTCGGAAGCGTTTGAGTTCCTCAAAGAAAGTGCCTGGATTTTGGAAGATTCCGGCTATAAAGTCATCGTTCCTGCTTGGTGGACACCGGAAGGACGCAGACGGGCAACCCTGCGCCTGAAAGCCTCCTCGAAAAAGAAATCAACGGGACAAGGCAACAAAGGTCTGTTTAGTTTACAGCAGATTATTCAATATAAATATGAGCTTTCTATTGCCGGACAGCCGGTGAGTGAACAGGAATGGCAACAACTGGTTGAGGCGAAAACTCCCTTGGTCCAATTTCGCGGGGAATGGATTGAGTTAGACCCGAAGAAAATGCAACAAATGCTGGAATTTTGGCAGTCTCATAAAGATGAACAGCCAGAAATGTCCTTGCAAGAGTTTATGCAGAAAATCAGCGATGCCTCAGATGAAATTGAAGTAGAACAGGATGAGGTATTGGCTGAGATGATGGCGAAACTTCGCGATAGTAGCCGTCTGGAACCCATTGAAAATCCGGCCCAATTACAAGGGATGTTGAGAGAATATCAAAAACGCGGGGTTGCCTGGGTACAATATTTGGAACAGTTGGGACTCAATGGCTGCCTTGCGGATGATATGGGGTTGGGAAAATCTTTACAAGTGATTGCCTGTTTGGTGTTAGAACGAGAGGGAGGAGATAAACCGTTACCAACGTTATTAATTGCGCCTACTTCGGTGATTGGCAACTGGCAACGGGAGATTGAACGGTTTGCACCGCATATTACTTCAATGGTGCATCATGGCAGCGATCGCCTCAAAGATGAGAAGGAATTCAAAGCCGAAAGTTTAAAGTATGATGTGGTGATTACTTCGTTTACTTTGGCCCGCAAAGATGAAAAACTCTTTAAGGGAGTAAAGTGGCATCGGGTTGTGGTGGATGAAGCGCAAAATATCAAGAATCCGCAAGCGGCACAAACCAAGGCGATCGCCAAACTTCCTTCCACCCATCGCCTCGCCTTAACGGGAACTCCCATTGAAAACCGCCTGTTAGATTTATGGTCGATTTTCAACTTCCTGAATCCGGGCTATTTGGGGAAAGAATCCCAGTTTCGCAAAGGGTTTGAAATGCCCATTCAAAAAGACAATGACCCGATTAAATCCACTACGTTGAAACGATTGGTGGAACCTTTTATCCTGCGTCGGGTGAAAACGGACCGTTCGATTATTAAGGATTTGCCGGATAAAGTCGAACAAAAACAATATTGCAACCTCACCAAAGAACAGGCTTCCTTATATGAAGCGGTGGTGAAAGATGTGGCGGAACAGTTAGAAGAAGCCGAAGGCATTCAACGCAAAGGCTTGATTTTATCCACCCTGATGAAACTCAAGCAAATCTGTAACCATCCGGCGCAATTTTTACAGGATAACAGTGAGTTTTTACCTTCGCGATCGCATAAATTGGAACGGCTAGTGGAGATGGTGGAGGAAGTCATCGCCGAAGGGGAAAGTCTGCTGATTTTCAGCCAATTCACGGAAATTTGTGGGTCTTTAGAGAAATACCTCAAACAGACGTTTTATTACAAAACCCACTACTTACATGGGGGAACCCCGCGTCAAAAACGGGAAAAAATGATTGCGGAGTTTCAGGACCCCGAAACCGAACCTTCAATCTTTATTCTCTCCTTAAAAGCCGGTGGGGTGGGGATTACCCTGACGAAAGCGAATCATGTGTTCCACTTCGATCGCTGGTGGAACCCGGCAGTGGAAGATCAAGCCACCGATCGCGCCTTCCGAATTGGACAAGAGAAAAATGTGTTTGTCCATAAATTTATTGCCATAGGAACCCTGGAAGAACGCATCGATCGCACCCTGGAAGATAAAAAGCGTCTCTCCTCGGCGATCGTCGGCAGTGATGAATCCTGGCTAACGGAACTGGATAACGACAGTTTCAAACAACTGATTGCCTTAAATAAACAAGCAATTTTGGAGTAAAACTCATGGCAACCTTTAGCAGAACCTGGTGGGGAAAACGCTTTATTGAAGCATTAGAAGACTTTAGCGATTCCAGCCGATTGGGACGGGGCAGATCCTACGCCAAAAATGGTAAAATCAAAGAGTATCGGATTATCAACAATCAAATTACCGCCAAAGTGCGGGGTTCAGTGAATCCCTATTTTGGGGTGTACAAAGAACCGCTTTATACCGTCAAAATTGAAATCCA
>CAYUEH010000038.1:8412-13067 GCA_964442465.1 uncultured Laspinema sp.
CAATTAGATTCTGACCCTTTCTTACTCTTTGAACTGCGGGGACTGTCTCGGGAAGACTTGCAACAGGAACTGGCAAAAACTCCATTAGGAGAAGCGCTTTCTGCCTCCTTGCATGAAACGGCGATCGCCCCGGAACCCTCGGAATCCTATTATACCCAACCGGAACGAGTCCCGGTTAATGCCACCGCCGATTTAAAAGAGTTTTGGATGGGTTCCAAACGACTGCCACCGCCACCGCCACCCCCCCAACCGGCGATCGTTCCCGCCATTCTGATTAAAAAAGCCGGTGACTTTCCTCCCTTTTGGCAAAAAGATATTTCCTTTTTGGAAGTCATGTCCGACTTTTACACTCGCGTCAAAACCAAAAATAAGGAAGTCTTGTAAGTCCAGTCCCTTCCCCTTTGGATTGGGGAGGGGACTGAATTATGGATTGTTTCACCCTATCAATGGGATAACCTAAAGGGTAGGCTATTTTTAACAAAACTCGACCCCTCACAACAAGCCGCGATAGCGAATAAAGAGCAAAATTGCTGCCCAGGAACCCAAAGTGACTTTAATCGCCACCAGAATGTTTAAAACCGGGAGAATTCCCCCACTCACCAAAGCGCCCAATTGACCATGGGGTAACTCAATTCCCACCAGGGTGAACATCGCTAATCCGATGAACATGATGACGGAAATTTTTTCCCAAATTGCGGTATGCCAGCGTTTATAAATTGACTGCATCAGTTCCATTGAGGAAGTAATGGCGACTAACCCGATCGCCGTCCCTCCGGCTACCCCGGCAGCAAATCCGCCCCCAGGACTTAAATGGCCGCGAATTGCCAGTTCGACGCCAACTAATGCGGCAATAGTTGCCCCTAATCGGGCTAAAACAATGGAGGGCTTATCGTTGAATTGATGCACATGAGCTGTTGGCTTTTCGTTCGCGAGTAAATATTTTACTCCTACAATGGAAATCGAAAAGACCACCACTTCAAAGATAGTATCATACAAGCGATTTCTCAAAATAATCGCGGATACGGCATTAGGAACCCCACTCTCCTGAATCACTGATTGCACAATTTCTAAGGTGCTTTCATCGGTTAGGATGGAATTAGAGGTAAATAAAATTTTCAGAGCAAGTGCTATCCCCGCGAGAAAATAAATCCATTTCATTAATGCTGCTCCGATGAACTTAAGGGACTTATTAAAGGATTGAAATAAGTAACCGTTGTCTCCGATGGTAGTTCCTCTTTCATGATTTCATAAAGATGCTTAAGCCTCGTAGCGGTTTGATATACGGTTACTTTTTCCAAGGTAGCTGTGAAGGTGAGATCGCCATGTTCGACGGGCTTTGGCTTCACATAAATGGCATGAATTTCTTTGTCTTTAAAGGCTTGGTCCAAAGCTGATTCATCGGGATAAGGGACTAATTCAAGGCGCATATACCGTTTGGCAAAGACTGCTCGTAAATCCTCAATGGGTTTTCCGGCAGGGAGATCTCCTTCTGGATAGTCCCCTTCAATAAACCCCAGGCGCATCACCATTGAGGAACGCACCGCCACCGCCGATAGGATAACCGCCAGCAAGGTTCCCATTAACGCTTCTGTTAATGCCACATCTGGGGCCCCCCACAGGGCATAAACTAAGGCCGCCACTGCCCCTAATATTCCCCGAATAATTAGGGCATGAAAGGGATTGGTTTGCACCACTAACATACAAGCAGATAAGGGCAACAGCGCTACGATTGCATAGATATAAAAATCAGTCATGAGACTCCTGTGCAGTGGAACAATAGGCTAAGACATATCCCAAAATTGTATTCCAAATGGCTAAAGAAATCAGGGCCAGCAGAATTAAAGGCCATTCTCTCGGGATTTGCAGCAGCAATCCAATGGTAATCGACATGGAACCCAGGGTATCCGACACCGAAAGAGCATGGAGCTTAAATAACACCGATCGCTCCCCCAATAACGGAAAAGTTCCCCAAAACCAGAAGAAAATTCCTACCCCGATACAACCATAACTCAAGAGGTCAATCATAATTCATTCAAGCGTTTCACAATATGAGCAAGCAACATTAAACCGGCATTTCCTACACTCAGGATAATGACTCCCGCCACCCCGATATTCCAATCATCCCGAAACACAGAAACGACTAAAATCATGATAGAAGTTTTCGTCGCAATGCTGGCAAAAGCTAACATTTTTTGCCAAACATCATCATCTTTCCAGGCTTCATACATTGGAATTAACAGCGCCAAAATCATGGCCAACAGTATCCCATTCATGGTTAAATTCATTGGGGGCTTCTCCGACGCACACGGTGGACTTCATACCAGCCTTCTTCGTGATATCTGGAAACAATCGTCTTGGGGGTGAAGGTAATCAGAAAAATATCTAAAAATACCAATCCCGGGGACCGACGATGGGGGGCTTCTTCCAGGGTGATATCTTCAAATCGGTGAGGGAACAAGATGATTTCAAAGGCTTCCTTATAAGCGATGGGAACGGCCACGATAATCTCCCACAATGCCCGCATCCAATCTTGAACCTGCCCTTTAATTTTATGGTTGTGAGGCAACAGCAGGGAAATCGTGACTCCGATTAAAATATTCGGTAAACTCAGATCCGAAGTCAAGAGAAACCAAATGATCAATCGTAAGATTAAATTGAGATATCCTATCATAATTAATGCCCACTCCAGGCCAACCAGAACAGCAGAACTGCAATCAGGGTCATCACCCCGGTCAAATGCTCAAATTCCTCGAACTTTCGGGGTAAATTCAAAGCCCACCGTTGAATGAGGGCTAGATAAATCACCGCACCCAATACCACAATCCCAATGGCTTTGAGAATATTGGCAATGGTATAAAGTTCATAATGGACTGCATTTACAAAAATTAATCCCCCCAGCAACAGACCGATCGCCAGCCAAAAACCGATGTGCATGGGTTTTTTAGGTTCAGCATTGCCATGAGGGAGAAACATCAATTTAGAAAAGCAGATTACCGTTCCCACCGCTGCCAGATTCATGGGGATGCTTTGCCAAGACAGCACATTTTTTAGGGTTAGCATCTTAGCTTCAAACCCTGCCAACAAGGGAAACCCACAGATGGATAAACTAGCTACAACCATAGGAATCCATAACGAGGTAGGCATCGGATTAGTTTGCAGGGTTTTGAAGTCACGACTGGGCAAATTCCCGGCAATTAGGAACAAACTCGATTTCACTAATCCGTGGGTGAGGGTATAAAACCCGGCGACTGCGGGGGCGGAAATAATCCACCCTAACTGGGAAACTGTGCTAAACGCTAACAGGCGTTTGGTATCTTTTTCAAAGAGGGCATAAATCACCCCTAAAATTGCCGTTCCCACTCCAAAAAGTTGGACAATGGGACTGACTTCTTCTAAAATTAGCGCGCAACGAACTAAGGGAAACGCACCGGCTTTGACGACCACTCCCGACAACAGGGCCGAAACCGGGGTTTCTGATTCTGAATGGGTTAATGGTAACCATAATCCCGAGACAAAAATTCCCGCTTTGGTTAACAACGCCATGAAAATTAAAGCCAAGGCTTCCGGGGGTGCACCGCGCAATCCTTCAAAACTAAAGGAATGATGCGCTTTATAAACCAGAACTGCCCCGATCAGATAAAACAACATGGCGATATTGCTGACAAACAGATAGCGCAACGCCACCCAAATCGCGCGATCGGTTCTCGGATAGCTCACCAGCAATGAAGCCCCTATTCCGCTCACCTCTAGCGCCACATATAAGCTCATAAAATCCGTGCAAATAAAGGCGGCATTGAGGCTACCATGCAGAATAATCATCTGGGCATAAAAGAAAGAACTTTTCCCAGTTTGCACACAGTACCAAATCACCGCTGTTGTGACCAAGGCATTGGTTAAAATAAAGTAACCGCTGAGTTGATCAATCAACAGACTCACCCCCCCCGAATCGATTAATTGCAACGATATCGGGGAGTTAATCAAAAATACTTTGACGGCAAATACCGCCGAAGCCACCGCCGTGAAACTGACTAGGTAGCGATCCAGTTGAGGAATGATAAAAATCGTGAAGCCTGCCAAAAAAGGCAGGGCCATCCAGATGATTGTCAGGGTATTCATGGGGTATTATTTTTTTCGATTTCGGTGATTTCTAACGTTGGATTATCCCGGGCTAATTTCATGACCCCGACTAACATTAACGCCTGAATGGAAAACCCAATCACAATCGCCGTTAAAATCACGGCTTGGGGAACTGGATCGGCGTAGGCTACTTTTTCGGCCCCATCGGCAGCAACAATCGGGGTAACGAAACCCCCTCGGGATGCCACGAATACATAGTAGGCAATTACCCCTGTACTCATGATATCCATTGAGAAAATTTTCATCAATAGGTTCTTTTTAAAGAGAATTCCAAAGAATCCACACAAGATGGTCGCAACGACAAAAGCTTCTAACACGGCAAGGGTTGGCGGGGTAAGGAGGACAGGGTACGCTCAGGGATGGATTGAATTTAATGATTCTACAGTAATCGCGTACAGTTTGGAATATCCTCCCGCAGAAAAAGCATAAAATTTTTTAGGGTAGCTTACGAAGTCTAGCTTATATCCCAGTCCTTGCAGCCCTTGTCTCATGGATCCTATGTTGAAGCCTTCGGCAGT
>CAYUEH010000038.1:13167-17857 GCA_964442465.1 uncultured Laspinema sp.
GATTGTTCAGGATAAAGCTGTTCACTTTCATCCATATACAAGTTAATGCGATCGCTGCCTAACAAATCCAACTGCTTATACTGGTCCTGCATATTCGGACAAGCGGGATAGCCAAAACTATATCGAGAACCCCGATAACGCTGCTGCAAAATCTCCCGAATATTATCCGGTTCCTCACTGGCAAATCCCAACTCCCGGCGAATTCGGGCGTGTAACCATTCCGCGATCGCCTCCGCTGTTTGCACCGCCATCCCGTGAAAATACAAATAATCCGTATAGCGATCGCCATCAAACAACTGCTTCGCGTACTCCGTCGCCACTTCTCCCACCGTCACCGCATGCATCGGAAACACATCAATATGACCCGTTTCCTTCGGTGCAAAAAAGTCCGCAATACATAACCGCCGCATCGACTTTTGCCGAGGAAACTCAAAGGTGACAACGGGTTCTGTCAACAAACCTGTTTCCCCTTCCTCCGGTTGATAAACCAGCAAACTATTCCCCTCTGCCTGACAGGGAAAATAGCCATAAACCGCCTGGGGATGTAACAAATTCTCCGAAAACACCCGTTCCTTCCAAGTCGCTAAAATCGGATGCACCGTTTCCGCCAGAAACGCATCATACTCTTCCCGAGATTGACCTTGGGGCTTGCGGAATTGCCATTGTCCCACAAACAGCGCTTGTAAATCCATATACTCGAACACTTCCGCCAAAGGAATATCCTCCGGTTGCAGCACCTTCGTTCCCCAAAATGGCGGCGTCGGACGCTCAATATCAATCGCCACCGCATCAGAACGGCGCGTATCAACTTCCTGCGGTTCTTGAGATTTCGGAGTCGCCTTTTCTAGCTTTTCCCCATTCTCCGAAGTGTCTAATCCAGCATTCTTTTTCGCTTCAGCCTCATCCAAGAAACCCGTAAAATCATCCCAATTTTGGGCTGCTTTTGCAGGCATCAATTTATCCATGAAATGCAAGTCAGAAAAAGCATCTTTCCCATAAACCACTTGACCTTGGTAAGTATTCTGACAATCCTCATGGACAAACTTCGGAGTTAGCGCCGCACCCCCCAAAATCACCGGAACACTGATTCCCCGTTCGTTAAACACCTCCAAATTTTCCTTCATAAATGCAGTAGACTTCACCAACAGTCCACTCATGGCAATACAATCCGCCCGATGTTCCTCGTAGGCTTGGATAATATTTTCCACCGGCTGCTTAATCCCTAAATTAATCACCCGATACCCATTATTGGTCAGAATAATATCCACCAAATTCTTGCCAATATCGTGAACATCGCCTTTCACCGTGGCAATCACCACCGTCCCCTTGGCATTATCTTTCCCACTCTCTTCAGACCCTTCTTTTTCCATAAAGGGTTCCAGATAAGCCACCGCCGCTTTCATGGTTTCTGCCGATTGCAACACAAAGGGTAATTGCATTTGTCCCGAACCGAACAATTCCCCGACAACCTTCATTCCATCCAGGAGATACTGATTGATAATCTCCAGAGGCGGATAGGTTTCTAACGCCACCTCAAGGGCCTCGTTTAAACCAATCCGTTCGCCGTCAATAATATGATTTTTGAGCCGTTGTTCAATGGGTAAACTGGCATCAATTGAGCGGTCCCGTTTGGTGGTTTTCCCTTGGAAAAATTCCGTCACTTTCGCCAGGGGGTCATAAACGCAAACATCCCCCTCAAACCGACGGCGATCGTAAATCAAATCCCGGCAGACTTGTTGCTGTTCTGGGTCAATTTTCGCCAAGGGTAAAATCTTGCTGGCGCTGACAATCGCGCTATCTAACCCCACCTGCATCGCCTCATGCAAAAATACCGAATTCAGCACTTGTCGCGCTGCCGGATTCAAGCCAAAGGAAATATTAGAAACCCCTAACAAAATGTGACAACCGGGCAGTTCTTCCCGAATCCGGCGAATGGATTCAATCGTAGCTTTGCCATTCTCCCGATCTTCTTCAATCCCCGTAGAAATCGGTAATGCTAGGGTATCAAAAAACAATTCATGGGCGGGGACACCGTATGCGATCGCCGCATCATAAGCCCGCTTGGCAATTTCAAACTTGCGATCGGCAGTCCGCGCCATCCCCTCCTCATCAATCGTCCCCACAACCACCCCAGCACCATACTGCTTGGCTAAATCTAGCACCTTGTAGAAGCGGGGTTCCCCATCTTCAAAGTTGGTGGAGTTCATCAAACACTTACCCCCGGCAACTTTCAACCCCGCCTCCATCTTCTCCCATTCCGTGGAATCCAGCATCAGAGGCAGGGTGACATTCGTCACCAACCGGGATACCAACTCGTGCATATCCCGCACCCCATCCCGTCCCACATAGTCCACGTTCACATCCAAAATGTGAGCGCCTTCTCGCACTTGCTCCCGTCCCAGGGCGACTAATCCATCCCAATCTTCCGCATTCAACATCTCCCGGCACTTCTTAGAACCGCTGGCATTCAGCCGTTCCCCGACAATCAGGAAGGAGTTATCCTGTTCATAAGGTTGAGCACTATAAATCGAAGCCGCAGCCGGAGTATATTGGAACAAATTGCGAGGCGGTGGACTGCCATTTTCACCCCAAACCCGCACCGGGCGTTCTTTCGGCTTCAAACTCTTAGACAGTTCCGCTAACTGAGCAATGTGAGGCGCTTGCGTTCCACAACACCCGCCAATCACCTGCACTCCCAAATCTTCCACAAAGTGCATCAACGCCATCCGCAACTCCATCGGCGTCAACTTGTAATGCGCTTGTCCCCCAATATTTTCTGGTAAACCAGCATTGGGAATACAAGACACCACAAAGGGAGAATTTTCAGCCAAATAACGGATATGTTCCTTCATTTGAGCCGGACCCGTGGCACAATTGAGACCTAAAATATCAATGGGATAGGGTTCTAAAATGGCTAAGGCTGCACTAATATCAGAACCGACCAACATCGTTCCCATGACTTCCATCGTGATGGAAACCATCAAGGGTAAGCGTTGACCTCTTTTATCAAAAACTGCTTCAATGCCATTTAATGCTGCTTTAATTTGCAACACATCCTGACAAGTTTCCACAATTAATAAATCAACGCCGCCATCAATTAGACCCTCGGCTTGTTCACTAAAAGCGTTTTTCAGGGTATCAAACTCAATATGTCCCAAAGTGGGTAATTTGGTCCCGGGACCGATTGAACCGGCGACAAACCGAGGTTTTTCCGGGGTAGAATATTCGGCAGCCACGCTTTTGGCTAGTTCCGCAGCGGTTTTATTCAGTTCATAAGCGCGATCGCCGAGATCATATTCCGCCAACACAATGGAAGTCCCGCCAAAGGTGTCAGTTTCGATGACATCGGCACCGGCTTCCAGGAACCCGCGATGGACAATTTTGACCGCTTCCGGCTTGGTATAGACGAGATATTCGTTACAGCCTTCAAAGTCCTTGCCGCCAAAGTCATCAGCAGTCAGGTTTTGAAATTGCAGACTGGTCCCCATTGCCCCATCAAAGACAATCACGGGGCGATCGGGACTATGCAGACGTTGAAGAAAAGCAGGGGTGGTCATAGCAACATCAAGATAAGATTTAGTATTTGATTACTTTATCTTATTCTGGTTTGAGGTTCAGCAGTCCAGACCCCAAGTTTTTGGATCCACTCTCCCCTCCCGGCGCGATGGAAGGTGAAAGTATAATCAGCACAGGGTAGGCCCCTTGAGCCTGGGGACCTCTGGTTTCTGGCGGATTGGGGGCGATCGCTCCTGGGATAAATCAACCGGCTATTACAGATTGTCAATGGGATGGGTGGGGAGAGGGCGATCGCCTCTGCAACACCAATTACTCGCCAACATCCTGTAAAACCCGCGCGTATAGTTCGTCGCTAACCCGAAACCGGGAAATATCAATTAACTCATCGATTAAAGGTTTAATTTTAGGAATCAATTCCCGGCGTTTAGCAACAATCAAAATACCTAAAACCCCCGTGAGTTTTATTCCCAGACGAGAAGCAACGGCTCGACCTTTCCGTTCATCAATTAAGAGCCGATCAGCATTTAATTCTCGGGCTAAGGCAATCGCTTCTGCTTCCCCTAGATCTAACGGTTCTTGTTGCAGTGCTATCACGAAAGAAGGGTTAACCACCGGACGAACTTGAATCCAATCTAAATCCTGCACTTCCCTTGTACCGGGGACGGGAGTCTCCACCCCAGTTAGCTCGTTGTAAACTGCTTCAGGAATAACAATCTGAGTATAAAGTTGTTGCAGTAGGTCTAGCTGGCGAATGGCCGCCAGATTGGTAATGGGTGAAGTGTTGCTAACGACTGTCACAAATCCCCCAATTCCTTGAGATTTTTAATATCCAATTCATAATCTTCTATTTCATAAGAATACGGGGGAATATTGCGAGAAATCAGCAACTTCTCAAACCCAATTCTTGGCATCCCAGCTAATTGGCTGGCTTGGACCAAAGAGAGCTTTTGTTGTTGGAAAAGCAGCATGGCAATTTCCTGCTTTAACTCGGCCTCAGTTATTTGTGCCGCTTCCAGGATTTCATCGGGAATGGTAACGCTCATGATTTGGGGTTTCTCAACTGGCTACTGTGATCTTACCGGATAGAGCAGGGAGTTGGGGGCGATCGGTCCTGAGATAACCCAACCGGCGATTACAGATTGTTAATGGGAGGGGTGGGGAGAAGGCGATCGCA
>CAYUEH010000039.1:0-17833 GCA_964442465.1 uncultured Laspinema sp.
ACAACTCTAGGTCAGTTTGCCTGTAAATTTGATAGTCTAGCATAAATAGTTTTGGGAACGGATAGAAGCAGTGGACATTCAAATTGGGCGTGGCAAAACAGCTCGCAGGGCATACGGAATAGATGAAATTGCCTTAGTCCCGGGGACGAGAACGCTAGATCCTTCTTTAGCGGATACGCGCTGGACCCTGGGCGGGATTGAGAGAGAAATCCCGATCATTGCCAGTGCGATGGATGGAGTCGTCGATGTCCGCATGGCAGTTTTGCTTTCTCAATTAGGCGCAATGGGTGTCCTGAATTTGGAAGGCATCCAAACCCGGTATGAAGATCCCGAACCGATTCTCGATCGCATTGCCTCAGTCGGCAAAGAAGAGTTTGTGGGATTGATGCAGGAACTCTATGCCAAACCGATTCAGCCCGAGTTAATCGAGAAGCGTATTCATCAAATTAAAAGCCAAGGCGGGATTGCTGCGGTCAGTGCGACTCCAGCAGGGGCCGCCCAGTATGGGGCCACGGTAGCCAAAGCGGGGGCCGATTTATTTTTTGTCCAGGGGACCGTGGTTTCCACGGATCACTTATCTCCCGAGTCCGTCACTCCTCTGGACTTGGCGAAGTTTTGTCAGGAAATGCCGATTCCGGTGATTTTGGGAAATTGCGTCACCTACGAGGTGAGTCTGAAGTTAATGAAAGCCGGTGCAGCAGCGATTATGGTGGGGATTGGACCCGGTGCCGCTTGTACTTCTCGGGGGGTGTTGGGTATTGGGGTTCCCCAGGCAACGGCAGTGGCGGATTGTGCTGCGGCGCGGGATAATTTTTACCGGGAAACTGGAAAATACGTTTCTATCATTGCTGATGGGGGCTTGGTAACTGGGGGAGATATCTGTAAATGTATTGCCTGTGGTGCCGATGGGGTGATGATTGGCTCTCCCTTCGCTCGGGCGAACGAGGCGCCAGGACGGGGCTATCACTGGGGGATGGCGACGCCTTCTCCGGTGCTGCCTCGGGGGACGCGGATTCGGGTGGGTAGTACGGGGAGTTTAGAACAAATTCTCCGGGGGCCAGCGGGTCTGGATGATGGGACTCATAACCTCTTAGGGGCGTTGAAGACCAGTATGGGGACGTTAGGGGCCAAGGACATGAAGGAAATGCAACAGGTGGAAGTGGCGATCGCTCCGTCTTTGCTCACGGAAGGAAAAGTCTATCAAAAAGCCCAACAACTGGGAATGGGTAAGTAAATTTACTGGCCTTCTGTGGTGATGTAAAATTTGTGCAAAGTTTTACACCAGCAGAGCCTTCGGTAGTTTAGAATAGAATATAGCGGAGACGCATGTTTCCGTTCACTCCTCACACCACACTCCGCCCGGACTTCTGTTCGGGCGGTTTTTTATTTAGGACGGCTTGTTTAAATGCGAAAATAGACTAAACTAAAATCTGCATCCCAACCAATCGTCCTAAACTAAATCGACTCAATACATGAGATTTAGCCCCGTGCTACCCTCTTGCCAGGAAGTCTGACCACAGGCGATTGGTTCTAGGATGGTAAAATTACTCGTTGAGAAACCCTATAGAAAAGGAATCAAGGGCAATGTCAGCAGCCGCACAAGTTACAGACTCTACTTTTAAGCAAGAAGTGCTTGATAGCGAGGTTCCAGTTCTCGTCGATTTTTGGGCACCCTGGTGCGGACCTTGCCGGATGGTAGCCCCTGTTGTCGATGAAATCGCCCAACAGTACGACGGTCAGGTTAAAGTCGTTAAAGTCAATACCGACGAAAACCCGAACGTAGCCAGCCAATATGGAATCAGAAGTATTCCTACTTTAATGATTTTCAAAGGCGGTCAACGGGTGGATATGGTGGTCGGCGCTGTGCCGAAAACAACCTTGGCTAATACCCTAGAAAAATATATAGCAAAGTAATCGACTCACCATCGAAACTCCCTGAGTAAAAGGATTGTCTGGAGATTTGATCACGAAAGGTTGGTTCTGGAGAATTAGGAATTTAGAATGCTAAACATTAAATCTTTTAATTGTTAGGGCCGAATTCTTAATTCTCTTTGGACTCCATTCAAACTGAACTCCTCCAGAGCAACTTTGCGATCGCTGGACTCTGTGGGGTCCAAACTCTCTCCCGCCCTAGATTGAACTCGGGCGGGTTTATCATGTTTGCCCTCTGGTAGCGGCAGGACTGACGCAATCTTTAAACAGTAAGCCCTAAATGTAGAGTTGATTCTCGAATCAACTCTACATTTAAAGCAAGCCATTGTAGGGTGGGCACTGCCCACCGTAATTGAGGTGGGCACTGCCCACCCTACTCCTGTTGGTATTATTAACAAAGCAAGGGCCGGAAACCTGGGTTCTTCTGCCGGGGACCTCATCCAGTAAGGGGCAAAACTCTCGACGGAAATCAGTTTTTCTGCCACTGGGGAGCGCTTTTCGCTAGAATCAAGGTGCAGCCTTTCTGAGATTTATGGCTTCCCCTTACTCTTCTGACTCTCTCGATCGCCTCCAGGCCCAGATTAATGAACTCATTGATGAGTTGCCGAACCTCAAGTTTAGAAAATGGATTGAGCGATCGCTCTGGACCCTTGTTCGCCTGACTGGCGAAGACATGGAACGTCTGGACTGGAAAATCCTCAGTGCGGCTTTACTGGATATGGAAGCCGCCTTTCAAGCCTTTTATCCCCATCGCCATACCCGGAAAATCACCATTTTTGGGTCAGCACGCATCCAACCGGATGCCCCAGAATACCAGATTGCTGAAGCCTTTGGCCGTGCAGTGGTCCAGCAGGGATTTCTGGTCATGACGGGTGCCGGGGGTGGCATTATGGAAGCGGGCAATAAAGGAGCCACCAAAGCCAACTCTTTTGGCTTAAACATTCAACTGCCCTTTGAACAGGAAGCGAACCCCTATCTTGACCCGGGGAATTTAGTCGAATTCAAATACTTTTTTACCCGCAAGTTATTTTTCCTCAAGGAAAGTGATGCGATCGCCCTGTTCCCTGGGGGATTTGGCACTCAAGATGAAGCCTTTGAATGCATCACCTTGGGGCAAACTGGCCGGTTTGGTCCCTGTCCCGTGGTCCTGATTGACTGTCCCGGTGGCGACTACTGGAAAGACTGGGATGCCTATATCCGCAAGCACCTGCTGCGCCGGGGATTAATCAGTCCCCATGATTGCAGTCTTTACACGATTACGGATAATGTCGAGGTCGCCTGTGAAACCATTCGCAGTTTCTATCGGGTTTATCACTCCAGTCGCTATGTGGGCGATCGCTTCGTGATTCGCCTCAAAACCGAACTCTCCGATGAAGCAGTCGCCCAACTCAATGAAGAGTTTAGGGATATCCTCGTCCAAGGCATCATCGAAAAAAGCCAGGGATTACCGGAAGAAACCGGCGATGAAACCTTTGAACTCCCCCGCCTGATTTTCTTCTTTAACCGCCGGGATGCCGGACGGATGTATGAACTGATTCGCCGAATCAACACCCTTGGCGACCCCGATTCTGTAGAATCCTCTCATCCTGAGCGCAAATAAGGCCCAAAGATGAGAAAATAATCCCCAGAGTCGTTTATAAAACTTTACAAGAACATGACAGAAATTCAGTTTTCCCGAGGCATCAAGGAAGATGTGGTCCCAGACGTGCGCCTAACGCGCTCTAAAGATGGCAAACAGGGAACCGCCACCTTTTACTTCAAAAATCCCACAATTCTCGACAAGGACAGCACCGATGAGATTACCGGAATGTACTTGCTGGATGAAGAAGGGGAAATCACTTGCCGCGATGTCAAGGGTAAATTCGTGAACGGACAAGCGGACGGCATCGAAGCAACCCATGTGATGAAATCCCAAGCGGATTGGGACCGATTTATGCGCTTTATGGAACGCTATGCCAAGGAAAATGGTTTAGGGTTTAGCAAGGCATAACCCTTGGATAACGGTTTCAACTCAGGGGCGATCGCCTTGAAAATGCTATGACAACTATCCCTCATCCCGACTCTCAACCCGTTGCCGTCCATTGCGCCATTGTCACCATTAGCGACACGCGCACCCCAGAAACGGACCGCAGCGGCCAATTGATTCACGAGTTATTGACTCAGAACTCTCATGCCGTGGTGGACTATACGATTCTTCCCGATGAACCGGCACTGATTCAGGGCCATCTAATTGCCCTGGGTCAACGTCCGGAGTTGGAGGCGGTGATTTTTAATGGGGGAACCGGGATCGCGCCGAGGGATACGACTTATGATGCGATCGCCCTTTTGTTAGAGAAGATTTTACCCGGTTTTGGCGAACTCTTTCGCGCCTTAAGCTATCAAGAAATCGGGTCGCGGGCGATCGCCTCGCGGGCGATCGCTGGCCTTTATCAATCTAAGTTGATTTTCTCCATTCCCGGTTCAAGCGGGGCGGTCAAACTCGCCCTCGAGCAGCTCATTTTACCCGAATTAATTCACCTCACTCAACAGGTAAAATCCGGCAGCAAACATTAAGGAGGTCACTTTCTGAGTGCCTGTAACGACCTCCAAAAGCCTAACCTGCCCACAACCCCATTTTTAGTTCCCTCACCGATACCAAAAATCTGGGGTTGTTCTTGCCATCAACGTTTAATAAAATTAAGGCAATTCATAACCACCAAAATTTGTCAAGTCCCGCAAGACATTTTTTGGATTTCCATCTCCACAGGGCAAACACCCCAGCCGATAGAGTGGAACTGGAGTCAATGTAGGTCATGATCACCATCATGATCGTGGGACGGACTGAGGACTTTTGCCGTTCTTAATCAACCCAGGACCCGCGACTACAACAAGCAAGGGCTGACTCTGGCGATCGCCACCCATCGGGTCGGGTCATCCGTCCAGGAGGAGTTTTGTGGGCGCTGTTGTGGGTTAACCGCCATCATTTCAGTTCACAACGCCCATTTCTCCCCGGAGTTGAACCCTGGGATCGCCAGCCTGTCTGGGTGAAATCCCCGCATTTTATGTAATTAACGCCATATTTTATACAGAACTGACGAGCTTATTCTCAGTATTTTTACGGAAAAACCCGTATAATTACTGAGAATAAAATCATCCAAATCTGGGCAAGCTCAAAGTTAATATTATTTAACAGGAGGAAAAAAAATGGTAGCCATCAACGGCACAGATGCCAGCAATAGAATAGAAACCTTACCCCCTGAGTCCGAAATTTTACCAGGACCCGATGGCAATGAGACGATTCTGGGCAGTCTAGGGGATGATGCAATTCAAGGCAATCCAGGCTTGAACTACATTCAAGGGAATCAGGGCAACGATAGTCTCTATGCAGGACCCGATGATGATACCCTGTTTGGCGGCCTAGGGAATGATATTTTAGTGGGCCAAGCTGGAAATAACCGCCTGTATGGTAACGAAGGAAACGACTTCCTCTATGGGGTGGGGGGGAACAATATCCTGTTCGGAAATCAGGGGAACGACTGGTTAGTCGGGGGCGAGGGAAATGATATTCTTTATGGCGGACAAGATGATGATACGGTGTTTGGGGGCGACGGCAATGACCTCCTCTATGGCGACAAAGGCAATGACGTCCTGTTTGGCAATGAAGGGAATGACACCCTCTATGGGGTGGAAGGAAACAACCTCCTATCCGGGAATCAGGGCAATGATTTATTAGTGGGCAATGGGGGAGATGATACCCTCTATGGCGGACAAGATGATGATACGGTTTATGGTGGGGACGGCAATGACCTCCTCTATGGTGACAAAGGGAATGACGTCCTCTTTGGCAACGCCGGAAACGATACCATCTTTGGTGGAGTCGGTGATGATCTGATCTTTGCCGATGAGGGAAACAACTGGTTAAACGGAAATGAAGGCAACGATCTTCTCTATGGCGGGGAGGAAGATGATACTTTGTATGCCGAACAAGGAGATAATTACCTCTCCGGAGGCGGGGGAAATGATGTCTTAGTTGCCGGGTTTGGCCGGGATACGTTAATTGGCTCAGAAGGCGGCGACCTGTTCATTCTGGCCCGGGGAACCGGGAGTTTCACCCGCAGCGAAGCGAACCTGATTGTTGATTTTACCTTGGGCGAAGATCAAATCGAACTGCTCGATGAACTCCGGTTTGAGAATTTAAATTTTATACAAGAAGGGGATGGAAATGCCATCAGAACCATCATTCAAGATAAACGGACTGGGGAATATTTAGCTATCTTGCAGGGGGTGAGAAGATCCGAAATAGAAGTGACTCGCAGCGCGTTTATTGAACCCCCTCCGCCTCCAGATAGTGAGCCGGTGCTGTTTTTTCCGCCGAGTGATCCGATTCCCCTGGCGCCTCGGCAAGTCTTTGTGGCCAATGAAACCACTCCCCTAGGCCCGATCGCCCTGATTGCAACCGAGGGAAATTCCAGTAATACTGAGTATTCCCTTCTGGATGTGATTGATAGTGAGGGAGAGTCAGTCTCGGACCGATTTGAACTGGATTCAGAAACCGGGGAGATTTTACTGACTAACACCGAAAACCTGAGCGATCGCAGTTATTTTGAGATTGAAATTGCAGCTAATGACCCGGAAACGGAGACAGAAACTCTGGAAACTTACCGGGTTTATACCTCAATTCAAACGGCGATCGCCGCCAGCAACCCGGGAGATACCCTTGTCGTCAGTAGCGGCACCTACTCCGAACTCCTGGAAATCGATAAAGCCTTGACAATCAAAGGGTTTCATGCTGGAGTACCCGGAAACGAGAGCGATCGCGGGACCAATGAGACTTTGATTTCCACTGAAACCGGGGGAAGCAGTATGAGAATTCTCGCCAGTAATGTCACCCTCGATGGCCTTGAAACCAATGGAGATATTCTAGCCGTCCAACCGCAGAATGGGACAGCAATTGAGAATTTGGTAATTCAGAATATGCGAATTTTTGATGCCCTTGATGGCATCAATTTGGAGGATGCCGCCACGGCAACGGTAGAGAATAATTTGATTCAAAACAGTGGCGGGATTGTCTTGGGACTGTTTGATTCAAATATGAGTGCAATCGTGCGCAATAACACCCTAGACTCGGTAGATTTTGGCATCTTGGGGTCTTTATCAGAGTCGGAAGTTGCAGAAAATCAGGTCAGCTTAGGGGAAAATCGCAATTTATCGAATTTACCCGTCGATGCAGATCAAGGGGGGGTGGGGATTCAGTTGGGTTCTAATTCCGAGAATGTCACCCTGGCGAATAATGCGATCGAGAATGCACCCGTCGGGATAGTGGTTGAACCGGAGGTGACCAATGCGTTCCTGGAGAATAATAGTTTTAGCAATACCCCCGAGGAAATTCGGGTGATGGCGTCGAATAATCCAGCCGTGGCGGCGGTGGAGAATCAAGCGCTGATTAATATTATTACAGGGTCTAGCGATGGCGACAGTTTGCAAGGCACTGATGGGAATGACCTGTTGTTCCCCGGAGATGGGGTGGATACCTTGACGGGTGGGACGGGTCAAGATATTTTTGTCTATGCCACCAGCAATTCCCCGGGAACGGCCAGCGATCGCATGACGGATTTTAGCTTTGGACCTGATGGAGATGCGATCGCCTTGACCCAGAATCTCTCCGGTGTACCCGGGGGAACCCCAGTTATCCTGTCTAAAGCATCGGTGATGGATGGGACAGAGACCGTGATTTTGGACACTCAGGCCAATATTTTAGCGATTACGAGCAGTAATGCTCGGATTGGCTATGCTACGGATACGGGAAAACTGTATATCGATGAGGATGGAGATTTTACCTCCGGTGCGATCGCCCGCATCGACTTGGGAATCGGCAATTTAACCGCAGATCATATCAGATTTTTGGATTAAGGGTTTGAAGCACAAAAAGAGGGACGCAAATCGGATGCGTCCCTTTTGTACCGATGAGAAACCGGGTTTTTTGATTAAAATTGGGGTCATTCCCTGAGTATTGAGGTCAGAAACCCGGTTTTTTGTCCGGGTTGCCGGTCTTGTTCGGTTAGAAAATGCCAGAAATAGGCAGTTTACTGAATCGCTAACGGTTTCGGTTGGACTTGTGCCAACAAGGAAGCAACCGCCCGAGCATAGCCTGGATCCTCAGCGGTTCCCCGGAGTTGGGGATTGGCAGCTAAACGGCGTTTGTCCTCATTGGTCAAATCGATCGCGATATCCGGAGTGATGCCGAGTTGGGAGATATCGGTCCCATTGGGGGTGTAGTAATGGGCGATCGTCACCGTTAACCCGGATCCATCGGAGAGGGAATGGACCGACTGCACCAACGCTTTGCCAAAAGTGGGGGTGCCAATAATCGTGGCGCGGCGGTTATCTTTGAGGGCACCGGAGAGGATTTCGCTGGCACTCGCGGAGTTTTTATCCACTAAAACCGCCAGAGGTTGCTTGGCGATCGCCGACCGATTGGCGCGGAAATCTTGACTGCCTCCATTGCGATCGACCGTGCGGACAATTTCCCCACTATCTAACCACATCCTGGCGATATCAATACTCGCGTACAAGAGACCCCCGGGATTGCCGCGCAAATCCAAAACAAACGCATCCACACCGCGATCGCTCAGTTCGGCGATCGCATCGCGCATTTGTTCGGCGGCATGGGAACTAAACTCAGATAACTGGATATAACCGACATTGGTTCCCCCTTCAGCGCGGATATTATAGCGAACCGCTTGGAGTTCGATCCTTGCCCGTTCTAAGATGACATCAAATTCCCCTTGAGTTGAGCGATAAATCCGCAAACTCACTTCCGTCCCTTCTGTTCCCCGAATCAATTGGGCCGCCTCTTCCACTTTCATCCCTTGGGTGGGGCGATCGTCAATCTGCAAAATTTGGTCCCCCGATTGCAGTCCCGCTTGCTTCGCCGGGGAATTGTCCATCGGTTCAACCACCGTGATTTTTTGGGTTTCAGCATTCAGTTCTAAACGCATCCCCACCCCAGACATTTCCCCCGAGGTTTGAGTGGTCAACTCTTCAAACTGTTCTGGGTCTAAAAATCGCGTGTAGGGGTCGTTTAATTTGGCTAAAGCAACTCGGACTGCGGCATACGCTTGTTCCGGCGAGGAATATTCCTGACTTAACAACTCCGTGCGGGTTGCTTCCCAATTCACCTGATTAAATGAGCCATCCACATAATCCCGATTGACGATTTGCCAGACTTCATCCACAATCGCCTTCGGACTATTTTGAAGCTGTGCGCGCACCACCCGGGAGCCAAGGGGTGTTAACAGGGTGAGGGCAGCAGTGGTGGCAAATGCCCCACCAAATAGGGCAATTTGCAGCCAAGAGTTCTGTTTTGAGTATTGATTCATGTAAGTTGGGGGATTAGGGGTTTAACGAATAGAGACAATTTGTTACAGAATTTTATGAGCAGAACCAACGGGTTTAAAATTGATTCTTTACACTCTCAAATTTTTGAGTGGTAGGAGTGATAATCGATCGGGTTTAGTCATCGTTAATCTTCCAAATCAGGGGGTATTCTTTCACAAGAGAGCACTTTTTGAACCCCAGCCTTAACCCAAAACGGGTCTAGTTTGGGTCCATTGAGCCCTAGCTCGCATTCCTCAACCCTGCCCCCGACTAGACAAGGGCTGCTGCTCTCTATAGCAACGATGCCAACAATTTCAATGACTTGCAACATCTGCTCCCGTTTGTCTTGGAGAGGTTCGTGGCCCTTTAACCCGTAACGTTATAAAATGGGGTGACAATGGAGTAACCTTCTTTGCTCCCCAGACTAGCAGTGACTTCACGACAACGGAAACGGTTTCCGGATGAGTAAAGCAGTGAGCGTCCCTGAAATCGCCAAATGGATGTTGACACACGGATAATTGAATTGAGGTTGTCTCTAGTGTAGCTAAAATATTTGGCAAGCGCAGTATGTTCCGATGCAATATTTTTTAAGTTAATCTGTAGATGTTGAAATTCTGTCACTCCAAAATCCGGGTTGAACCGGAAGGGGCTGCTCCCCCCAGCCGAGGTCGTTACATAAAGCGAACTTAGGTTGAGAATCAGCAGGAAGGTCCGGGAGAAGGAGGCAGTCCGAACGAGACCCAGCCCGACCTCGGGACTGGGACCACTGCCCGGTGTGACCTCCAAACCGCCAGAATTAAGATCAGGAGATAGGGTGTAGTGGAATCTAAAGTACAAACCGTTACCTCGCGATGGTGGGGAGAATGGAGGTCAGTGGCGATCGCCATTGTCGCCCTCGCTGGAGCCATGATGATGCAGCAGACGGGTCTAGGAAACCCCCGCCTAGCCCAAACCAACCCCAGACAAGCTCAACAACAAGAAGCTTTACAACTCCAAATACTGAGGCGATCGCCCACCCTCGGTTTCGATAACCTGATCGCCAACTATGCTTTCCTCAAATGGGTGCAATATTTTGGCGATGAGGAGATCCGAGACCAAATCGGTTACGCCTTAAATAAAGAATACTTCGATGTCATTACCCGCCTCGACCCCCGCTTCGTCGAAATGTATCCCTTTATCTCCACGGCAGTTTCCTTCGCCCAAGGGGAACCCGAACTCGGGATCCAATACATGGAACGGGGTCTAGCCGTCTTGTCCCCGGAAATCAATCCCAAATCCTTTCTGGTGTGGCGCTTCAAAGGACTGGATCAACTGCTGTTACTCGGAGATATTCCCGGCAGTATTGAATCCCATGAAATGGCAGCGCAATGGACTCTCAAGACGGAGTACGAAGGCTATGCAGACCTCTATCAAAGTGCAGCCGATTTCCTCAGAACCGAACCCGATAGCACCCGGATTCGCCTGTGGTCCTGGAATGATGTGTATCAAAATAGTATCAATGAATCCGTTAAACAACGCGCCGAACAAGAAATGCTCAACCTGGGGGCCTCTAAGGAAATCACCGAGGACGGTCAAGTGATTTTTCGGCTACCGGATCCGGAGTAGGCGATCGCCATGAAACAAAAATCCCCTTTGCAACCCACTCCCTCCAACTTAGAGAATACAGGCCGAAGGAAAACCCAGAAAATTGTTACGGGAGTTACTGTATTTTTTGTCCTCATCCTCGGCGGATTTTGGGCGGCCCAAATGCTACGTCTCCAATCCGCTGCCGCTGGGTCCGTCGATGCAATTTTAGTCCTGGGGGGTAGCATCAAACGAGAAATGCACGTCACTCAATGTGCCAGACAGAATCCAAACCTTCCCATTGTGATTTCCCAAGGTTCGGCCTCCCCTTGTGTCTGGTTAATTTTCGATCGCGATCGCGCTTTGAAGCAGAATGTTTGGTTAGAACGATGCGCCTACTCTACCTTTACCAATTTTACCTTTAGTGGTGAACTCTTAAAACAGTGGGATGTCAAAAAAGTCAAAGTCATCACCTCCGAAACCCATCTGCCTCGCGCTAAGTGGTTAGCACAGATTCTGTTAGGTGCAAAAGGAATTGCCGTGGAAATCGAAACCGTAGAGGAAGAAGGCATCCCGGGTAATCAAGAGTTGTGGCTAAAAACCGCATTAGATGTCACCCGCAGTTTAATTTGGGCCATCATTGATCAATTCTATTCCCCCGAATGTCAGCAGGTAGAACGCCTGAGCGAAATTGATATCACCCAATGGCAACCCGAGGATTATCACTGTGAACATCAAGGTCAGTTGGATTGATTGGGTCATTGGTCATTGGTCATTAGTCATTTGTCCTTGGTCATTTGTCCTTGGTCATTTGTCCTTGGTCCTTGGAGGAGATAAACAGGATTCCTCCTGTTTGTAGTAACGACTTCAGTCGTTACCGCGTTACTTGGCGGATGCCAAGTAACGCCCATATCCGCTTCTGCCTCCAGTTACCAAGGGAACTTTAAAAAATAAAATCTCCAAAACGTTCGTTCGTAGTAGCCCCGTCAATGTAGGGGCGCAATGCTTGCGCCCAAGGGCGCAAGCATTGCGCCCCTACACATATCAGTTGAACGGTTGGATGATTTATATTTTGCAATCCCCTTACCCGGCGATCGCTCGTGTGATGGCATCAGCCATCACACGAGAGCAACGACTGAAGTCGTTACTACGAACATGATTAATCCTCCCCATCTCCCCCATCCTCCCCATCTCCCCCATCTCCCCCATCTCCCCCATCTCCCTTACTCCGCCCGATCGCCTGAACAGTAGACAGAGGAACTTGATAAAAATAGTCTCTCCGAAACTGTTCTTCCTCAACTGCCGCACAAAAGCGATCGCCAACGTTGAGAGGATTAGTCAAAGGGCCCGGGATAACTTGCAAACGCTCTCCCATTGTCTGGACTTGAAAACCGGCAGCGATTAACGCTTCGATGCCAATCTCTAAGGTGCGATCGCTAATCGATAGTTTAGAACAGACTTGTCCCCGGGTTGCTTGTTCTCCAGTGCGACTGAGATATTTCGCCACCCCCACCAACTGCTGCCACACTTGAACCGGGGAAACAGGTTTGGGCGGGGGATAGGCGATCGCCAAGGTCTTTTGAGTCTGGATTGCCAACTCTAACCACTGGTGCAACTCCTCCCAACTACTCGGACAGGTTTCTAGCACAAGGGACGTAGTGCGATCGACATTCACCCCCTCAAAACGGTCTAATTCTGCCGTCTCTTCTTCTCCCTTTTGAATCCGGTGGCGGCGAAAATCCAGAATCGGTAACCCCCCTTCCGGTGATGTGATCGCCGTACCCGCTTCTCGGGGACGGACGGCAATCAAGCGCACTTCATAGCGGTTTTTATAAGTGTTGTAGTCCAGTTCCACCACGGCGTCCGCAGGAACTGTCGGTAACTCTTCTTTATAATGTCCCCACCACAGGCCGGGAAACCCGGTTTCACTCGATTCATCCACAATCTGAAACTCGGTTTTTATATATTCGGTTTTCCGACCCGTTTTATCCTTTTTAGCATTCCAAACTTTTTGAAATTGGCAATTTTCAATCAAGAGCAACGGGACCGGATTCCCCATGCCGCAAGGTTCTAATACTTTTAACTCCTTAAATAAATTCTGACCCAACTCGGCGACAGTACAGCGTAAATCTGCTTGGACAACGGGCATTCCCAAGCCTCCAATTGCTCCCATTTTTTCCTTCAATAAGCGGTTAATCGCTTCCGTAAATAAAGGAACATTTTGGACAGGTAAACTTAACCCAGCGGCAAAGGGATGACCGCCAAACCGATGTAATAAATGTTCTTGTTCTTTGACTAATTCATACAAGTCAATACTTTTGACCGATCGCGCTGAACCCCGCGCCAGGGTCAAGGGTGTATTGGAGGCGGAATCGTTGAATAGCGGGATGTTCTCCGGGTTTTCTGCCTGAGAATTGCCGGAATCCGTACTTAACAAAATGGTAGGACGGGCGTATTCTTGGGCAACTTTACCGGCGACTAAACCGAGGACTCCCGCAGGCCATTGGGGGTCTTGTAAGACGATTACGCCAGTGGTGGAGAGGTCGAGGCGATCGAGTTTTTGTTGGACCTGTTTATCTACATCTTTTTGGATAGATTGCCGTCGGGAGTTGGCGCTTTCCGTGTCCTGGGCGAGTTCGTTGGCGCGATGGCGATCGCGAGTGGTGAGTAATTCCACACAGAAAGAGGCATCGCCATAAATCCGACTCACGGCATTAATCCGGGGACCAATCCCAAAAGAAATATCCGTCGGGCGATCGCCACTGCGTTTGCACAACTCCAGCAACCTCCCCACTCCCGGTCGGCGTTGTTCCATCGGCGGTTTCTGCGACTCCTGATGCAGGCGTTTGAGTCCCATTTGGGCTAAATATCGACAGTCTCCACTCAGTTGTACCAAGTCGGCAATTAACCCAATGGCGACTAAATCCAATAATTCCTCTAACGGGTCTTGCGGAATTTCTGGTAATGTGCTATACAGGGCTTCTACCACCTTGTAAGCGACGGCAACTCCCGAAAGATGGGCCAGGGGATGGGTTGCCGGAAGAGAACGGGGGTTAATAATTGCTGCAACTCCTGGGCGACTGGGGGGTAAAGTATGATGATCCGTGACGATGATATCGATGCCCAGTTCATGAGCATAGTCGATTTCGTCCAAATTGGTGCTCCCCGTATCGCAGGTCACAATTAACGTCGTTCCCGATGCCGCTAAATCGTCAATTCCCGACCGATTCAGACCGTGAGATTGGGTTAAGCGGTTGGGGATGACGTAGGTGAGTTGGGTGATGGGGGTGAAAAATTGGCCCAGACCGTCCCATAAGACACTGGTGGCGGTGATACCATCGGCATCAAAGTCGCCCCAGATTGCCACCTTTTCCCCCTGTTTCCGGGCCCGGTGGAGGCGATCGACCCCAGCGGACATTTCCTCGCCAAACTCAAACGGACTGGCGGGTTGATAGTCTTGAGGATTTAAAAACCGGGTCAGTTCCTCTCGGTCCTGAATTCCCCGTTGCCAGAGTAATGCTGCGGCATATTGGCCGGATAAACCCGACTGCTGGGAGTTGAGATGCTGTCGGACTTGTTCGAGAAACCACTCCGGAGGGAGTACGGGTTGTTGCAGATGCCAGGTGACGGGTTGCTGGTTCATATCCTCCCCTTGGACTTGTTTTGAGTTATTATCCCACGGGTCTCTTAAATTTGGGTAATTGTAGGGTGGGCATTGCCCACCTTACTCGAAAGAGGTGGGCAATGCCCACCCTACTCCTCAACTAAAAATCTATCTTCAGAAACATTGACGAATTGCAAATTTCCTACCTCTCTCCTGAACTGGGATGCAATGGGATGGCATTGAGTGCAAACGTAGCAACCCTTTATGAGAATATGTTACATTAAACAGAATCCTAGCTGACACCAAGAATCCCAGGGGAGTCAAGTTTTCAAATAACTTTGATTCTGCAAACCAATTCGAGTTTTAAAAACTCGGAGATTTTCACCTTTCAGCTTTTATAAAGAGTCACATTTGCTGAGGATTTTTCCAAAAAAAGTCTCCCCAAAACCCTGTGTTGCCATCAATTCATCCGATTTTTTGGGGAATTACTTGAAACCGTATCACATCCAAAGAGAATTTTATGCAAGCATCGAACCAACCCAGCGAATTAACCTCCCAGGAATGGCATAGCTTATCAGAACAAGAAGTTGCCAATCAACTCGGATCCAGCAAGGAAACCGGACTAACAACGGATTTAGCAAACCAACGATTAGAAAAATTCGGAGCCAATGAATTAACGGGCAAGAAAGCTCAACCTTTGTGGTTAAAATTCCTCCGGCAATTTAATCAACCCTTAATCTTGATTTTGCTCGTGGCTGGGGCAGTGAAAGCCTTCCTAGAAGAATGGCCAAATGCCTGGGTCATCTGGGGAGTAACGATTATTAATGCAATTATTGGATTCCTCCAGGAATGGAAAGCTGAAGGGGCGATCGCCGCTTTATCCAAATCCGTTACCACCGAAGCTACTTTAATTCGCGATGGCAACAAACGGCGTATTTCTTCCACAGAATTAGTCCCAGGAGACTTAGTATTACTCAATTCTGGAGACAAAGTACCGGCTGATTTACGGTTAATTCACGTTCGGAACTTGCAAATTGATGAATCCGGACTGACTGGGGAGTCGGTTCCTGTGGAAAAAAATAGCGAAATCCTCAGCACAGAAACCGCCCTAGCTGAACGCATCAATATGGCCTATGCCGGGGGATTAGTCACCTTCGGTCAAGCCCGAGGTTTGGTGGTTGCCACGGGCAATAATACGGAAACCGGAAAGATTTCTCAACTGATTGACCAACGGACGAATTTAACCACTCCTTTAACCCGCAAATTTGACAAATTTAGTAAAGTTTGGATGATTTTGGTCCTGGGTTTAGGTGCATTAACCGTGGCTGTAGCATTCCATAATGCTTACAATAATCAGGCGTCGGAAACGTTTGGAAATGTTCAACCCTCGATCGCCGGTGCATTAGAAGCCGCGATCGCCTTAATTGTGAGTGCAATTCCCGAAGGATTACCGGCAGTCGTCACGGTTACCTTAGCCGTTGGGGTAAACCGAATGGCGCGGCGTCATGCGATCGTTCGCAAATTACCCGCAGTCGAAACCCTCGGGGGTGCAACGGTCATTTGTTCCGATAAAACCGGCACCCTGACGGAAAATCAGATGACGGTTCAAGAAATTCATGCCGGGGGTCAAAAGTATTATGTCACAGGTCAAGGCTATGCACCAGAAGGGGAAATTTCCCTTAATGATTCCCCCGTGGACTTCCAACAAAACCCAATTTTGTTAGAATGTTTGCGGGCTGGAATCCTGTGTAATGATTCCCATCTTGAAGAAAAAGAGGGGAATTTGGTCGTAGTTGGTGACCCGACAGAAGGTGCCTTAATTGTAGCAGCGAATAAAGCGGGATTAACTCAAAATGCGATCGCAGAAGAACTGCCAAAACGGGATGTGATTCCCTTTGAATCCGAGTTTCAGTATATGGCAACCTTGCATGATACTCCCGATGGACCGACAATTTATGTCAAAGGTTCAGTAGAATCCCTCCTCAAGCGTTGTCACCAAATTTTTGACAGTCAAGGTGAGGTGATTCCCTTAGATGCCGACGCCTTGCATCAGGAAGTCGAAATCATGGCCGAACAAGGGTTAAGAGTGTTAGCCTTTGCCAAAAAATCCGTCAGTTCGGGACAGCAAAACATCGATCGCCCGGATATTGATGAGGGGTTAATTTTTATGGGATTACAGGGGATGATTGACCCCCCGAGACCCGAGGCGATCGCCGCTGTTGCCGCCTGTCAAAACGCCGGAATTCAGGTGAAAATGATTACCGGAGACCATGCCACCACCGCTGCGGCGATCGCCCGACGCATGGGAATGGAGAAAAACGGTCGAGTTCAAGCCTTTACCGGCACTCAAATCGGCGAAATGGATGACCAAACTCTAGCCAATAACCTAGAGGATAGCGTCGTTTTTGCCCGAGTCGCACCGGAACAAAAACTCCGCCTCGTGGAAGCACTACAAGCCCGAGGTGAGATTGTCGCCATGACCGGGGATGGGGTCAACGATGCACCGGCCCTCAAACAAGCCGATGTGGGGATTGCCATGGGAGGTGCAGGCACCGAAGTTGCTAAAGAATCCGCAGATATTATTCTCACTGATGATAACTTTGCCTCCATTGAAGCGGCAGTGGAAGAAGGTCGCACCGTATATAGCAACTTGGTCAAAGCGATTTCCTTTATTTTACCCGTCAACTTAGGGGAATCGATGACCGTATTATTGAGTGTGTTGTTAGGTCGAGCTTTGCCCATTGAAGCCTTACAAATTCTCTGGCTGAACATGATTAATTCCATCACCATGACCGTTCCCCTCTCCTTTGAACCCAAATCGCCAACGGTGATGGAAAAGTCACCGCGCAACCCCAGTGAAGCCCTATTATCTGGCGATCGCATCAAACGAATTGTGATCATCGCCATTTATAACTGGATTGTCATCTTTGGAATGTTTGAATGGTCACTCCGAACCTATCCGGGTCCTAATGAATTCGCCTTAGCCCGAACCATCGCCGTTCAATCCTTAGTTTCTGGTCGAATTTTTTATCTATTAAGCATTAGCCAATTATTGCCGAATTTAATCGCCAAAATGAAAGGAACCCTCAACTCAAAAGTAGGTGGATCTGCCATTGTCGCCGGAATTATCGGGGCGATCGTCTTGCAAATTCTCTTCTCCCAAGTTCCTCTGCTAAATCGCATCTTTGAAACCGCCCCCCTCAATCTCACCCAAGGATTAATTTGTCTAGCAGTCGGATTACCCATGATTCCCATCGCCCTCCTAGTCAACCGCCTAGACCCCCCCAACTAACCCCCAGTTCGTAGTAACTTTCCAAGTTCGTAGTAACGACTTCAGTCGTTATCTTCTTCCTGTTCGTAGTAACGACTTCAGTCGTT
>CAYUEH010000040.1:0-14237 GCA_964442465.1 uncultured Laspinema sp.
TCGAAGGGTCGAAGGGCCTACAATTTTTAATGCTTTTATCAACCGGATTTAGTATCAGGGGTTTATGTGTAAGTCCGGGCTAAAAAATAGACTTCTTGCAAAATTCTTTAAAGCCCCCCGGAAATAAAATATTTATTCCTCTGGCTTCCCCCTTGGGAAGGGGGACGGGAGGGGGATTTAAGGGGGGGAAAGGGGGATCAATCCTTTTTTTTGCAAGAGGTCTAATGTAGAGGCGATTCCCGAATCGCCTCTACATTTAGGGTAGGTCCTCAAAATCTGGGTAAGTCCTGTCCTCAAGACATCGGAAAGAGGACCCGAGGCGAGAGTCCCTTGATGATTGAATCGAGCTAGGGACCTAGGGTGGGAAATGAACCATCAGGTTGTGAAGTTAACCGACTTCAAGCTACCGCACTGAAGCGAGTTCTGTGGGAGGGGGTTGAGAAACTGGGGAGACAGAAATTTCTGGGTGACTGAGGGACAGTTGGTGAAGATTGCTCGGTTGGTTAGACCCGAAGGGAATTTCAATGGTAAACTCGGTACCGTGATTGGGGTGCGACTGACATCGGATTCGTCCGTGATGTTTTTTGACGATGATTTCATAGCTGATTGCCAATCCCAATCCGGTTCCTTGTCCCACTTCTTTGGTGGTAAAAAAGGGATTGAAAATCTGGGTTTGAAGTTCTGAGGGAATTCCGATGCCATTATCGGTAATCCGAATCGCCACTCCTTCGCCTTGAAGTTCAGTTTTAATGCTGATTTTTCCGGGAAGGGTCTTACCGTTATTGGAAATGGCTTCCCCGGGAGAGAGTTGCTGGCGATCGCTCAGGGCATCGATCGCATTGGTTAAAATATTGATAAACACCTGATTGAGTTGTCCCGGATAACACTCGACTGGGGGTAACTCTCCATACTCTTTGATCAGTTCAATCTGATTCTCATCCAGGCGATGTTGCAGCATCACCAGAGTGCTGTCAATCCCTTCGTGGATATCTACTTCTTTTCTTTCTGATTCATCCATCCTGGAAAAATTTCTTAAATTGACCACGATTTCGCGAATGCGATCGGAGCCTCCGCGAATGGAAGACATTAATCGAGGCAAGTCTTCTCGCACAAATTCTAAGTCTAGGGATTCCCTAAAATCTTGAATGGTAATCGGCAGTTCGGGAAAGGCTTGTTCATACATTTCCACTAAGGTTAATAAGCCCTCGGCATATTCAAGAAAATGAATCAAGTTTCCTGAAATAAAACTGATGGGGTTGTTGATTTCATGGGCAATTCCTGCCACCAGTTGCCCGAGACCGGACATTTTTTCACTTTGGACTAATTGCGCTTGGGTTCGTTTAAGATGCTCTAGGGCTTTGGTTAGTTCTTGGGTCCGCTCCTGGACCCGAAATTCCAACTCTTTATTGTACTGTTTGGTTAGCTCGATTTCATAACGCTTGCATAAGTTATGATAGGCATTCGAGTGATACCGAATTCGGGCAATTAGCTCAATTTTGTCTGGAATTTTAATTAAGTAATCATTGGCTCCCGAAGCAAAGGCTTCGGCTTTTTGTTCCGGTTCTTCTTTTGTAGAGAGAACCACGATGGGAATGTCACGAGTCCCTGGATTAGCTCTAAAAAATCGCAGGAGCATCAACCCATCAATCTCCCCCATGACTAAATCTTGTAAAATCACCGTGGGCTGAATTTGAGTGGCGATTTGAATGGCTTGATCCGGATCGGTACAGGAGTAAAATTTCATATCTGTTTCCGTTGCCAACATCCGCCGAATGGCTTCGGAGACAATCGGCTGATCGTCTATCAATAAAATTGAGACGGGTTGGTCTGAAAGTTCTTTAATCATGGTTTTTTCTGGACTAGAACTGAAATTTGGAGGGATGGGATGTAAAGCGATCGCTGGATTCATCTTGATTAATTCTTCACGCATGACCCTTGATTGCATTTACGCTCCTGAGATAAAATTTACTACCCGTGTAAGGGGTTTAGTCAAGTTTCAATTGGACTCGATTTACAGATTAGATGTCCATGATTTTTAACTCCTCTCTTTGAGTTTTTTATACTCTGAGATGCTTTGTCATCTGTCTTTAGAGGTAGAAAGATCATATAGCAGTTTCCGGACTCATGAGGCAGTCTTTAAAGCCCATCTCCCAAGCAGCAAGAGGGGTTTGGGGTGAGGGCCATACGCTATAGGTCTGAAAAACGCTAGATCGGGTTTGCGTTTCCATCGTAACATCTGATTGAATTGGGGTAACATCGGTAGCGATCGCTACTGGATTTTGTCAAAATCTCAGAATAACGAGTCAAGAGGTTACTTATGTTCGGTGGACTGTTCCGAGTTGTCAAAGGTTGATATCCATCGAATTTCTTTCCACCGGGAGCAACGGAGAACGTCGGTACAGTAATGCTTAAAACCCGGGGGTTTTCACGCCATTTCTACAGAGAAACACCCGATTGATCCTAAAACTCTAGTTTCTTGTTCCTAATATATTCTACTGTACCGATGCTCTAAAGTAAGTGACTGTAAAACTGGATACGATACCTGAGTTATCACGCGATCGCTCTTGATGATGATAAAAATCCAATCTTTACAATGGCTAGAGTTTTGGTTCCGTCGGGGGTACAAAACCTCTAAATCCTCAATCAGAAACTGGAGTTATGATTAGAGACTCAGGAGTTTGAGACCGATCGCCTCGGGAGTCAAACTTTCTTGGACTGCGCCTAATTCAACCGCTGCTTTTGGCATTCCATAGACGATACAACTGCTGGCATCTTGGGCGATCGTCTGCCAACCTGCCGATCGCAAGACACTCAATCCCGCTGCTCCATCTCGTCCCATGCCGGTGAGCAACACCCCTAATCCTTGACCGGGCCAGTTTTCAGCCAAACTTGTAAAAAAAACATCCACCGAGGGACGATAGGGATTATTCCGAGGATGTTTAGTATAGTCGAGGGTGCGATCGGCACGCATGAGTAGATGATCGTTAGTTCCGGCGACAATAATTTTACCGGGTTCCGGGGTCATTCCCGCTTCAGCCAACTCGACTTTTAACCGGGTTTGCTGGGATAACCACTGGACAAAACTGACGGAAAACTGGACATCGATATGTTGGACGATCGCCACGGATATTCTAAAATCCTGGGGTAACTGAGACAAAATCTTAGCGATCGCTGTGGGACCTCCGGTAGAAGCTCCGATCGCCACCAGGGGGGGAGTGGGTTTATTCGGATAACAGGACTTAACCGGAATCAGATTTTTAGGTTGTTTGCTGACAGGTTTACCGAGTAATTTATGAATCGTCCTAATTTTTTCCAGGAGGGTTTCTCCCCCTTCGGCAGTTCCGTAATACCCGAGAATCGGCGTAATCACCACATCAAGCGCCCCATATCCGAGGGCTTCAAATACTTTCGGTAAGTGAGCGTTAATACTAGATGTCACCAGCAATATTGCACAGGGAAAATCCCGCATAATCTGGCGAGTTGCCTCTACCCCATCCATCACGGGCATGAATAGGTCCATTAAAATGAGATCCGGTCGAACTGAGGCACATTTCTCTAGGGCTTCAGCGCCATTCCGGGCAACCCAAAGAAGTTCATAGTCAGGCACTGATGTTAAGACGCGCCGTAAGGCTTCTATTGCCAACAGCATATCATTAACAATAGCAATTTTCATAGAGAGGGTGAAGTATGAGGTAGGGTAACGAGAAATTCCGAAATCTCTCCTATTATATCTAAGTTCTCGCTATTCTCCTCAAATTATTTTTTTCAGCCCTAACTAATTCCCCTGAAAATTTTTATTGGGAATCAAAAAAATAAAGTAACCCATGGAGACAGAAGAGGCACTTGATCTCAGAAATTTTCCCGGGTTGGGCCTGGGCAGGGTTGTGCCACACTCATCCAGAGGACAACCGGACTGGCCGACGAGCAACGGATTCTCCCACAAGGGTTCGACCAGAGGAATCTGGGGGGTAAATTCTGGCGATCGCCGCCACCTTAGCGGAGTTAAATCTCTTCCGGGGTCCCAATCATATCCATGACGGCATTTAAAAATGTATCATCATGAAAACTACTTTTTGTCAAGTAATAATTTGCCCCGGCTTCTAACCCTAAAAGTCGGTCCTCTTCCCGGTCCTTGTAAGACACAATAATCACGGGAGTAGACTTCAGATTGCCATGCTTTTTAAGCTGGTTAACCAGTTCAATCCCATTCATTCGCGGCATATCTACATCGGTAATAATCAAGTCATATTCTCCGGTTCTAGCTGCATTCCAAGCATCAACTCCATTAACAGCAATATCAACTTTGTAGCCTTTATTTTGCAAGAGTTTTCGTTCCATTTCTCGAACGGTAATTGAATCATCGACTACGAGAATTTTTTGATGACGTTGGGACTCTTTGACTTGGGCATCCTGAGTAATTTGACTTAACCGTCCACTACTCAAGAGCAGATCGAGCGATCGCACTAAATCTTCCACATCAATAATTAATACCGGAGATCCATCTTCCATTAATGCAGCGGCACTAATATCCCGGACCTTGCCCAGTCGGGGGTCTAGGGGGCGGACCACCAAATCGCGCTCACCGAGAAAGCGATCGACCACTAAGCCATAATAATTGGTGCGATCGCTCAGAACAATCACCGATAACAACTCATCATTGACTTCACTTTGTTCCAATTCCAGAACTTGATGCGCACTCACCAGACTAATATTTTGACCATTGAGAGTAAAATACTGCCGGTTTTCCACCACAAATATATCCCCACGATGAACCTGAACAATCCGATCAATTCGGGTGAGGGGAAACCCGTAGGGTTCGGCAGAAATTTCGACTAATAGGGTGCGAATCACCGAGAGCGTTAAGGGCAATTGCAGATGAAACCGGGTGCCTTTTCCCAGTTCAGACTGAGCACGCAATAACCCGCCCACCTCCTGCATCATTCCCTTGGCAATATCTAACCCCACACCCCGTCCAGAAATCTCAGTCACCTCAGTGACGGTAGAAAAGCTGGGTAAGAATAAAAATTCCATCAGTTCAGCTTCCGTGAGCTGATGGGCGAACTCAGGATTAACCAATTGATTGGCAATCACCTGTTGCCGGACCTCTGCTAAATTGACGCCTCGACCATCATCAGCAATGGTAATTAAGAGCATTCCTCCGCGATGAACTGCTTCGAGTCGTACCGTTCCTTCGGCGGGTTTTCCTTTCTCAATTCGTTCGCTAGGAGATTCTATGCCGTGGGCGATCGCATTTCGCAAAATTTGAGTTAACGGAGCTTCTAGCTTGTCTAAAATATCGCGATCAACCTTGGTCGCTTTGCCCAGAATTTCAAATTTTACAGATTTTCCCTGTTGTTTGGCTAAGTCGCGCATCATGCGCGGAAAACCGGAAACACCTTCAGAAAAAGGTCTCATGTGACTATCAATTACTTCCCGATAAAGCCGGTCGGACAAATTTGAAAATCTCCGAGCAAATAACTCAAGCTCATTGATGCGATTGTTCAAGATTTCCAAACACTCTTTTTCTTGCAGTTGAGCGGTCTCAAGATAATTTGTGGTGTTTTGGGTTGTTCCAGTTTCGCTCAAGGAGTTTCCTAGTTTTTCCAGGGTTTTTGATAATTGTGTCTGGTGTTTTTTGAGTTTGAGTAGGGAATCGGCAAAGGGTTGTAGCCAATTGGCTTCAATCAGGGACTCCCCAGCGAGACCCATCAATCGATTTAAGTTGTCGGCACTTAATCGGACGATGCGATCGCCACGGGAACTAGAGGACGATGGGGATTGCACCGTCATGGGTTGAGGGGGTTCGGGTTCAGGAAAGGGAACCCGACTCGCGGAAGGCGGGGGTTCAACCGGGGTGAAATGCGGTTCTGGGGTGGGTGGGGGTTCTGGAGTGGGTGGGGGTTCTGGGTGAGTTTGGGGTGGGTCTTGCGGAGTCCCTGGGGAGGCGATCGCCTTAATTTTGCTGGCGATTAGGTCAATTTCCGGTTGATGTTCCTGCATCCAATCTGTTAACTCGGATTCCCTGACCTTGCTCATACTCAAGAGCAAATCAACTCCGGACAACAGAATATCAATTTGGTCTTCTGAAACCGTAATTCGACCTTCCTTGGCGGCTACAAAATAGTCCTCCATCACATGAGCGATCTGGACCGCCTGATCGATCTGAACAATGCGGGCGGCGCCTTTAATTGAATGAGCACCCCGCATTAATGCTTCGAGTTCTTTGTCGGACTGGGTATGATTTTCTAGACCTAATAAATTTTCGTTTAATAAGGCCGCCTGCGTTTCCACCTCCATTCCAAATAAATCCAGCATGGATAAATGGCTTAAATCCAGTTCATCTTTGCTCACAAAATCCTCCGTTTTAAGCTAGAAAATACTAGGGCTTCATCCAGATAATTTACTTTTTTATCCCCCCAATTAACAATCCATTTAGTGTAAGCAATGGGAGCTTTTGAAACCACCGCAGGAACTTCTTCGATCAACTGGCGATCGCATCGATGAATGCCTTCAATTTCATCGACAGAAAATACCCAGATATCTCCTTGAACATTAACGACCACCATGCGAGAATAAACCGTCCGAGTCAAATCCCCTTGTAGGTTTATCGGTTGCGGATTAGTGCCTTGCCGTTCTAACCCCAAAAGATTGCCTAAAGAAATGCAGGGCAAGAGTTCCCCACGAATATTCACCAATCCCAGGAGAATTTCGTTGGTCCGGTGGGGTAAAGTATGAAGGGTACAAGGCGGAGTTATTTCTTGGAATGTAGAGGCAGCTAGTGCTAACCATTCTACCCCCAGGCGAAAAATAACCAGAGAAAGCGGGTCAAAGAATTCTGCCGTTGCGCGTTGAAGTTGGGGAAGAGCATTGCGATCGCTGGTTACGGGTGTTGGGGTTTGCGCGAGTAAATCGGTCCATTCAGCCCGGTAGTTTTCTGGGGCCTCCCGTTCCAATAAATTGCGACCTGCGCGGGTATAAACGGGACAGTTGCGGCAATGGATGACGGTATTAAGTTCGACACAAGAGCGATCGCCCTGTATTCCGATTTGATTCCAGCACTTGAAGGTCATAGAGCCAGCCTAAATGAATGGGAGAATGTTTCAAAGGAGTGACAGTCAGAAGAGCGGTGATGAGCAGTAGGATGAGCAAGAGACCAGAAACCGGGTTTCATCGCCCTTTCTTTGTTAAGAATTGGCAACAATTTGGGACAGAAACCCGGTTTCCTAACATCAGAAATCCCAATGCTTTCGGGGTTTTCCCAACAAGGCGGTAAACCTGATACCCAATCGGTGTATCTCAAGTCTATTTTCTTGATAGCCCGCGCTTCTCGGGCTTGGTCCGTAGATCCCCCGCCTTGAGGGTGTGGGTTTTGATCGACTGTCTCTTACATTTGTACCTTAAAAAACGAGATTTCTCGCTGCAATCCTTGAGCGGCTTCATTTAATTGCTCGATCGCCCGATTGGTATCCCTCAGAGATTGGGCGGTTTGTCGGGAGGCTTCACTCAATTGAACCATTGCATCACTAATTTGTTGCGCCCCTTCGGATTGATCCTCCATGCCTTTGGTGACCGCATCAAATCGGGGGGTTAGACTTTGAACCCGCTCAATAATCTTACCAATTTGGCCGCTGATGGTGCGAACATCCTCCACCCCTCGGCTGACTTCTGTGGTGAATTTATCCATTTCCATCACCCCGGTGGAAACGGCGGATTGCATATCTTTGACCATCGTTTCAATATCCAAAGTGGCGATCGCCGTTTGGTCCGCCAGTCGCCGAATTTCTCGGGCAACCACCGCAAAACCCGTGCCATATTCCCCGGCTTTTTCCGCTTCGATCGCCGCGTTGAGGGAGAGCAAATTAGTCTGATCCGCAACCTTGGTAATGGTGGTGACCACGCTATTAATATTATTCGCTTTTTCGCTAATCACGCCCAATTTGGCCGAAATCGAGGCGGTAGCATTGGCTAATTGGCGCATGGTATTTTCCATCCGCACAATTTCTTGTTGGCCAGTTCCGGCGGCGATGGCGGTTTGTCCGGCCAGTTCCCCGACTTGATCCATCGTTTTAACTAATTCACCAGAAGTGGCAGCAATTTCTTTGGCCGTTGCGACCACTTCATTGGTAGAAGCCACTTGTTCGGTCACCGTTGCTTCTAATTGTTTACCGGATGCGGCAATTTCCGTGGTGGAACTGGTGATTTGAATTCCCGAATGTTGGACCTGACGAATTAAGGAATTTAACTTTTGGGTCATCTGAGAAAAAGCCACAGTTAATCGGCCAATTTCATCCTGGGTTTCCGTCACCGTCACCGGAGTGGTCAAGTCTCCGGAGGAAATTTTTTCCGCGACTCGAACCACCCCGACAATTTTAGCTCCGAGGGGTTTGGCGATCGTGGTACTAAAATAAAAGCCAAAAACAATCGCAGTCAAAGGACCGAGAAGCATTCCCAGAAACACCCAAAAACTACTTTGGGCCACATCTTGTTCCGCATCTCTGACCACTTGCGAAGCATTCTGTTGATTGTATTCTAAGACCTCTTTGAGGGTTGCTTCTGCGGCTTGATAGGCGGGAATACTCCGGCGATTGCGTTGGTCATTCATCCGTTCTAAAAGCTCAGTAGCGGCTCGGACAGTAGCCATTTGGGGACTATTGGCTTGACCTGCCTCCCATAACTGGACCTGCGCTTCCCAGGGTTGCAAAATGCTGTACGATTCAAATTCTTGATTCAGTTGCAGGAATTCTTCATGGATTTGCCTCCACTGATTCCAAGATTCCATAAACTGATTATAAAGGCGCAGTTCTTCGGCATCGTTACCAACAACATTGTTGTATTCGGCAAATCCTTGATTAATTTGTTGCCATGCTCGATTAATTCTTTCTTTCGCAACCAGTCTGCGTTCATTGGAACTACGGGGATTGAGGAGCAATCGTTCTGATGATTGAATTTGGGTCTGACCTTCGTTGATTTTCCATAAGGCGGTTGCGCTGGGCATGGAGTTATTTGTAATGCTGTCCAGACGATTGCTCAATCGATGATTTCCTCCCCACCCGACTAAAGCAACGCTTAAGACAATTAAGCCCATAAAGATAAAAGCCGCAAGCATTCGAGCTTGCAAGGAAAGATTCCGAAACATTCTTTTTTTCCTGTGGTTTTGAGATCATTTGGAGTGGCCCGTTTATCCTTGACCCCTGAATTATAGAGTGCTATTCCCCCCGAGATTTTAGGAGTCTTTGGATCCGCTGTCGAAGGGCGGATGCATGGGTGAGATCTCCCCGAGATTCGTTGAGCAAGAGTAGATGTATTAAAGCTTCATAGTGGTAGGGTTCGAGGTAAATGGCTTTCTCCCAACATTGTCCAGCACGCTCAGAATGCCCCGCGCCTTGGAGTATTTCACCTAACAAGACATAAGCATTGGCATCAGTGCGATGTTGACTGAGGTAAGTTTCGCATAGCTGCGCCGCTTCATTCAATCGTCCGAGATCGGCTAGATGCCTAGCTTGAGTCAGCAGGGACTCACGGATTCGCTGTGGGGGGGAGGATACCCTAGGGGCGATCGCCCAGGAGGTTTGAGAATGTTCGCTTCTCGCTTCTGGGGCGGGTTCCCCAGAATGGAGCGGTTTGGATGAGGGGTTGAATCGAGATGGTGAACGAGGGGGGCTGGGATGGAGCCCCGGTAATCTAGGGTGTTCAGGGTCATTGGGGGGAACAAAAAACCGCTCTGTGCCGTCGTTTTTTTGTCGTTTGCGGTAGGCAAAAGTCATGGAATGGCGCAGGGAGATGAATCGCCTCTCAATGACGGCTCCGGCTTCGGCAGACCCGACAAAGAGCAGTCCTTTCGGAGATAATAAGCGATTTAATACTTGCATGGCGCGATCGCGAGCCGCCTGGTCCAGATAAATTAATAAATTACGGAAAAATATGATATCATAAACTGGTTTTCCATATAAAAAAAGTGGCTCTAAAAGATTACCGTGGATAAAATTTACGGTTTCCTTAACTGCCGGGGAAAGCTGATATCCGTGAGGGGTTTTCTGAAAATAGCGGTGGCGAAAGCCCAACTGTTTACCCCGAAATGAATGGTCGCGATAGAGACCCTGTTGGGCTTTCCCTTGGGCTTTTGTACTGATATCAACAGCATCAATCACAAAACGGTTAGAGGGTAAACCCGCGTCTAGGAGCATCATGGCGAGGGAATATGGTTCTTCTCCCGTGGAACAGGGAACGCTTAACAGACGGAGGATACCTTGGGGATGTTGGGGTAACCATTCAAAGAGGATGTAACGCCGGAGAAACTCAAAAGATTCAGGCTCCCGAAAAAACCAGGTTTCTGGGACAACCGTCTCCTCGATCAGCGCCTGTAATTCTTGAGGGGAACAGAGCCAGACATTGAGATAAGTTGCCACATTCTCAACCCCACAAACCTCCATCCGCTCTCGAACCGCTTTGGCGATCGTATGGGAACCGAGGGTTTTGGGGTCTAATCCGATGGTTTTTCTAAGTTTTCGCTCAATTTCGTCCCAAACCATTGCTATTCAGTCTCCCCCATTGGCAACAAGAATGGCTGTGCTTGCTCCGAAATTAAAGACTCCAAGCGCAACTCCTGGATTGTCCCTCGTTCATCCATGATAATTTGGCCTAAATAGGCTGCATTGTCTAAGTGAATTCCCTGGTCCTTAAATTGAGATTTTAAAACATCCACCGTATCAGTTACTCGTTCTGCCATTAACCCAAGCAGTCGCGAATTCTGGTGAGTTGGCGGATAATTGACCAGAATAATCCGAGTGCTTAAGCAATGGCGAGAGCCACTGCCTTGAATCAGATGACACAGATCGAGAACCGGAACAATACTCCCTCGGTAATTAAATAATCCGGCCATATATTCCGGGGCGTGGTATAGTTTTCTCAACTCGACAAGGGGAATGACTTCCACGACATGGGAACAGTTTAGGGCATACCGATCTGGCCCGACATAAAACAGCAACATTAACATCTTGTGAACTTGATCCTAATCTGGCGCAATAGAAATGAGAGGATAAAAGATAGATAGATCTTCCTATTGTAGCGTTCCCCGCATTCCAGCTAACTCCTCGATTAATGGTCAAGAGCGAGGGATGTTGTTAAGAAACCCGGTTTCTCAACCCCTACCCTGGAGCAAAAACCGGGTTTCTGACCTAGATTGATGGTCAAGGGCGAGGGATTTTGTTAAGAAACCGGGTTTCTCAACCCCTACCTTGGAGCAGAAACCGGGTTTCCGACCTAGATTGATGGCCAATGGCGAGAGATGTTGTTAAGAAACCCGGTTGTCTTTGCCCTACGGTACAGATGCTTCTGGTTTAGGGGGTTTAAACTTGGATGATATACCCCTTATCTTTGAGATATTGCAGCACCTTGGCGATACTTTCTGCCTCGGTTTCGTCTTGAGTAGAACATTCAATATCCGGGGTGAGGGGAGCTTCATAAGGGTCATCAATGCCGGTAAAGTTTTTAATTTCCCCAGCACGAGCTTTTTTGTAAAGCCCCTTGACATCGCGTTTTTCGCAGATTTCCAGAGGTGCATTGACGTAAACCTGAACAAAGTCACCAATCCGATGGCGGACTTCTTCGCGGATTTCACGGTAGGGGGCGATCGCCGATACCAAAACAATCACCCCATTGCGGGTTAATAAATGAGAGACAAACCCGATACGGCGAATGTTTTCGTCGCGGTCTTCTTTGCTAAAACCCAGTCCTTTCGTTAGGTTTTGCCGAACGATATCCCCATCGAGAATTTCGAGTTGATATCCGAGGGATCGCAGTTTTTTCTCCACTCCCTGGCTAATGGTGGTCTTGCCTGCACCGCTCAAACCTGTAAACCAGACCGTGACACCACGCTGTTGCATTTTGACTTAACTCCAGATGTTGTGCAATAAACGATTGTTTCTCAAGCACCCTTCAAGGCTTTTCGATTGTACAGAACTTTGTCACCCCTGTTAAATGGCTGATTCCGGGAGTCCTGGATGCGATCGCCCCAACCCTTGAAGATTTAATCTTCTGGAATCCATTCTAAGGGGCAATCCAAGGTTTGAATCAGGGGACCCAGCGCATGGGAACCACTGATAAAAATTTTCTCGGGTCCTGGGGTTGCCAACCCACTGAGATAACTGCGGATTCCCTCTTCGTTGACCTCAGTTTTCACCGCCATTCCCATAGCAACGGCACGACGAGACACTTCCTCTAAAATGTCAGTGGCTAAGGCGCGATATCCTTCCATCATTGAGATCTGCAAGGTCCGACGGGACCCAATTCCCAACCACCCATTTTCGCCCAAGTCCCGCATCAGGTCATCGATCGCTTCGGGATCGATGGCAAAGGTAACACTTAAGAGGCTATGGGTTTGTTCTGCTTCCTCAAAGGCGAGATGAAGCGCTTTTTCATACCCATAGGGGTTGGTTAATACCAGTAAAATTTCTGCCATGTGTAATTATCTCAACCCCTCAATCCGACTAAGGGCCAATAGAATTGGCTAAGGCCCAGAAACACCCCAATTGAAATAATATCGAGCCAGACTCCCCAGCGCAGGACCGCCAGGGGACGAACATAGCCGCTACTCACCGCGATCGCCAAGGCGGGGGTACTCACGGGCAGCATAAACCCCAAACCAGCGGGAATCACGACCCCTAGGGTCATGGCACGGGGTTCGATGCCGTATTTTTCAGCCAGGGCCAGGGCCACGGGGAGAATCACGGCTACAGCAGCAGAATTGCTCATAAATTCAGTCATGAGAAGGGCGATGATCGTGACGGCAGCGAAGATCAAAAGGGGAGACTCAATCCCAAACCCCAAGAGGAGTTGGGTGAGGGCGGAGGCGGCCCCGGTATCATTGAGTGCCGCCGACAGGGCGATCGCACTGCCGTACATAATAAAAATCCCCCAGTTGACATCTTCTTCAACCTCCCCCCAATTTGCCACTCCCAGAATAAACGTTAAGATGACTCCCAACAAGGCAATCACATCTAAACCCCAGCGATCGCCTAGGGTCATCCATAACAGAATGGTCACAAGTAAGATTCCTGCGGTCATAATTTCCCGGCGAGAAATCTCCCCGAGTTGCTGATTGCGCTTTTCTAGGAACCTTCGCGCTCTGGGTAGGGAGACTTCTTCGGTTTGTCCCAGTCCCTGGAGGACGAAAAAGGCCACTGGCAACAGCAGCAGCACGACTGGAGCCACAAACAGGGTCCATTGGGCAAAGGAAATGGTTTGACCTGTGGTATTTTGGAGAATCCCCAAGGCTAGAGGTCCCCTTGCCCCTCCGAGCAGGGTGGTATTGGAGCCAATCACGACCCCCCAGGCAAGGGATAAAAAGGCCGCGACCCCAAAGCCTTTGCCCGGTTTGGCTCCAGAGGCGCGTACCACCTCCAGGACAATGGGAAATAACATCGCTGCCACGGCATGAGCACTGATAAAACAGGACATTAGGGCCGAAAGTCCTAAAATGGCCCCGAGAATCTGGCGCTGGCTGTTCCCACATCGGGTAACGACGGCTAAGGCAAGGCGGGTACTCAGTCCCGATCGCATGATGGGACTGGCGAGAATGAAGGCCCCGAGAATGAAAAACACCGCCCGATTGCCAAAATAGGCGTAGGTTTCCTGGGCGGAAATTGCTCCACTAAAGGGCAGCAAGAACAGGATGACGATCGCCGTCACCGGCAGAGGCAGCAGGGTGGTCCCCCAGGAAAAGGCGGCTAACCCAAAGACGGCAAAGGCTCGCTGTGCACTGGGTTCAAATCCGGGAAGGGGGATGAGTAAGAGGGTGACATAAATCGCCACGGCAATGATGTAGCCGATCCAGGGATGTTGAAAGATTTGAGAGCGTTGCAATAAGGCGCTGATGCGCTTGGAGATAAACCCAAAATACTGTTTTAGGCCCATATTTGGTATTAAAAGGGGTGAAGCGCGGTTGAGCGGGGAGTGGGTGGAATTCGCCAGCAATCGGCGCGGACAATCCAGAAGGCTTGATTAGCAAGAATGGAGGATTTGGGACACATGGAGGCTATTATAGGCGATCGCTTTTCGGGTTCTAAACATTTTTCCGAGGCGACTACCGCCCGGATCGGTGCCAATGGATTTTAGGATTGATTTAGATTGGCCTCAATCCGGTTATGAGATAATTACAGAATGGAGAGGACGTCGGTACTGTCTTCAATCAAGAGAGTTCTGGACTTCTGAGGTATCCATTGCGCTCAGGAGTGCGAGCA
>CAYUEH010000040.1:14337-17631 GCA_964442465.1 uncultured Laspinema sp.
ACCTGAATCCATTACCAAGGTGCTGTTTATGGTTCGTTTGAGCGATCGCTCGTTTGAGATTCTTCGTGCCGAAATTCAAAAATCCAGTGGGACCGATCCCGCCAGCAAAGTTCAGCGGGATATGGCTTTGAATCGCTTAGAAAAGCTGCGCCTCCAATCGGGAGATCCGGTGACTGCTGCGGAAATTCAAGAACTTTTAGGGGATATTTATCCCCAGTTTGATCAACAAATCTTGCAAGCGGCACAGAAGGCGAATCGTCCTCCGGGACCCTTGGGTGTTCTCAAGTGGATCCCCGGAGTGATGGCAGGGGCGGCAGGGGTCGCTGCTGTGATTTGGGTGCTCAATCTTCCCTATCCGATGATTCGCCGTCCGGTTTCTAAGACGATTCCGGTGGTGCTGTTGCCGAGTTTTATCAGTATGGATCATAATTATCGGCAAGCGATTTCTCTGGTGGAACAGGCGGATCAATTGGTGAACAATGCCACGAGTCGGGCGGATTTTGAGTTGGGAACGTCCAAAGTCCAGAAGGCACAAAAATCTCTGGATCGCCTGCCGGTGTGGTTTTTGGGCTATTATCCGGAACGGTACTGCACTTTGTTTGGTTGTAGCTGGCGCTTTACGGTTGATGAGTTTGAGACGGCGCGCAAGGCGATCGGGCGGATGGAAGCGACCCTGTTTCAGCAACAGAATGCTCAGACTCAGCTTTGGGAGGTGGAAACGGCGCTGAATACGGCGAAACAGGAGTATCAACAGGCAACGAATTTGACGGAGAAACAGCAGGCGATCGCCGCATGGCAGTCGGCAATGGATCAATTAGTGGAAATTCCCCCGGGAACTTTGGCGAGTGAGATGGCGCAACCGAAGCTGAGGGCGGCAATGCGGGATTTTGAGCAGGTGGTGGGTTCGGCACAGGGGAGTTTGCAAACGGCGACGACGATGGATGCGGCGAAGGCATTTGCGATGCAAGCGGCAGTCGCCTCCCAAAATCCCCCCCATTCTGCGGCGCAGTGGGAGCAAGTTGAGCGGTTGTGGGATATGGCGATCGCCCGGTTGGAACAGGTGAAACCCGATGCACCGGACTATTTGGAGGTTCAGCAAAAACTGGCGGAATATGAGGTGAATCGCGGCATTGTGGCGACTCGCTTACAGGCGGAAAAGGAGTCCGTGCAAACTCTGAACCGGGCAAAAGAGGCGATCGCCAATTGGCAGCAGTTGGCAAGAGTCGATCAGGATCGTCTCGACTGGGGAAGACTCTCGGGAGACTTACGGAAAATTATCACCCAATTGGAACAAGTGCAAGCCGGAACCACTGCCTCGGCAGAAGCTCAGGAATTGCTGAAATTTGCCCGAGACAAAGATCAACAATTACAGCCGTTTTAGGTTTGAGGGGCGAGGGGCGCTTAACTCCCAGGAAAGAACAAGGTGCGATAGACCAACGTCTAACGCACCTTGTTCTTTAAAAAAGGGCAATCATCATCACGATCATGATAATGATACCCCGCTTGTTCTATTGAGCATTCGGATCCGGGTTTACTAATGGATCAACGACTTGTACGTCTACTTTCACCTCTTTGACCCCAAGAATTTCCTCGGCAAAAACCGGGATCGAATTATATTCGTCTTGGTTAGGAACCGTTCCGGTGACGGTAACCACCCCATCTTCAGCAAATACGGCCAACTTACCCCGGGGGATATTCGCTTCTAGCTTGCTGCGCACTTCACTAGCTAAGTCACTGTCTGCCCGTTCTAGGGGGTCGCCCATGACGTCGTTTCGTTGTTCCCGCGCCCGAATATCGCTATCGAGTTGCGCACGGCGAGTCTCATTTCGGGCATCGTCGTAGGTTTCTCCCACTTGAGCGGGTTCATCTACGGTTCCCTCGGGGGTGACAGGAGCATCAGCGCTAGTCCGTGATACGTCCTGACAAGCACCGGCACCGAATAAAACTGCCAGTCCGAGTAAGAAAGGAGTAATCTTTTTCATGGTTATTTTCCTGAATTTTTTTACGTTTAGGGTAGATGTGCGATTCAGTTTTGCTGGGTTAAATCCCTGCTTGTTAGCTATCTTTAGCACATTGGAATCGAGCTACCCAATTGAAACTATCTGTTTAAAATTCTCTATGAGAACACAATCGACTGCTGGAACCCTGTAAACTGAGTTCAATCAAGGCCAAGGGTTCCAGCCTCATTCTGTCTTAGAAAAGGCTAAGATTACCGGCGGACATCTCGTTCCTTGGTATGATCGACAACCTTAACAACATTATCCTCATAGACGACATCGCCATCGGTCCGAACCACATCCCGTTCGCGTTCAACCACGGGGGTGCGATTTTCTACGACCGTTTCTTGACGACGAACGACGTCGTTTTGATGATGCACATCTTGGGTCTCGCGAGCGTCATACACGCCCCATTCTTCGATGCCACCCCGGTTTAAAATGGTATCGGCACGAGCGATATCCGCTTCGGTCCCGTCTACAATCACTAAGTAATCACCCCGGGCGACGCGCTCTTTATACACTTGAGCGCGTTCTTCAGGAATACCCAGGCCAACTAAAGCCCCGATCAGGCCACCGGCTGCTGCACCAACCGCTGCACCCCCTACGGTGGTTGCCAAGGCGGTTGCGGTTGCACCGGCTAACATGATAGGACCAATGCCGGGAATGGCAAGTGCACCCAAACCCACGAGTAAACCCGTAATGGTTCCGATCGCCCCACCTGTAGCTGCACCGACGGCTGCACCTTCATCGGCTTTATTCCCTTGGTCCTCACCATGTAGGTCATCGGAGACTGGACGATTTTCCTGCTTGGCAATCACAGATACGCGGTCCATTGGGAAGCCACTATCTTTGAGTTCCCGCAATGCCTGTTCGGCTTGCGTCCGAGTAGGGAATGTACCAACGGCTCGTTTTTGGTATGTTATAGCCATGTTTCCTCCTGCTTGAAAAATTTGTTTGGAAAAACTACATATCTTTCCGTCTTACCTATCAATTACATCACGTTTGCCCGGGAGATTCATCCCTCGAAAGGGTGAACTGAGTAAGGAATAGGCGATCGCGCTTTGGTCGGTCGAGTCACATTCCAGACCCGAACCCTACTCAGGAATTGGGCGATCCATCAGTACAGTTTTCTCCTGGTTTTGGCTATTTTTCCTCTACCCCTATTGAGAGATGAACCGGCGATCGGTCAGTAGCGACAACCGGCGAGGGTTCAAACCCCATAGCGACAACCGGCGGGGGTTTAAACCCCCGCCTAACAGCTAAAGTCGGTTAAAACCGACTAAACCACCACCCTTCA
>CAYUEH010000041.1:0-17521 GCA_964442465.1 uncultured Laspinema sp.
CAGAATCGGAAACGAATCCTCCTGAATTGTTAGAAACTCCTCCGGAATCGGAAACAGAATCGGAAACGAATCCTCCTGAATTGTTAGAAACTCCTCCGGAATCGGAAACGAATCCTCTCGAATGGGTAGAAAACAGCCTAGAAATAACCGAGATTGGCAATATTCAACTTCAAGGATTTGGACCCATCGGACCTTCTTATTTCAAAGCATTTTTTGCCAATAAGGAAATATCAGATTCTCCTGTATACTCCTCACATATCAGTCAATTAGAATTCCAAGAAGCAGGAAACTCTCCCAACAATTTTTTAAAAGAAACTTCCGATTCAGACTTAATTCAAGCCATTGGTGGAGATGATTTCATCCAAGACTTAGGGGGGAATGACTCTCTCTTTGGGGGAGAGGGGAATGATATGATTCAAGGTAATCCAGGGGATGATTTCATCAAAGCGGGTAATGGAACTAACTGGATTCATGGTGGAGAAGGACAGGATACTCTCGTCGGAGGAACAGGTGTAGATGTCCTTTATGGAAACGAGGGAAATGATTTAATTTATGCCGGATCCGGTGATAATTTTCTCTATGGCAATCAAGGAAATGATACCCTGATGGGTGGGGAGGGGAATGATGTGCTGTATGGGGGGAAAGGGGATGATTTATTGATAGGAGGGGATGGAGAAGATTGGTTGTTTGGAGATTTAGGAAATGATATCCTGATGGGTGGGGAGGGTCCGGACCGGTTTATTATTCGTAAAAGTGCCGGAGTTGATTTGATTGTTGATTTTACCGAGGGAGAGGATTTAATCGGGTTGTCGGAAGGATTAATTTTTAATGATTTAACCTTCAATCCAGGAAGCAACGGTCTATTGATTTATACTGGGGATGAGTTACTGGCAATCTTGAATGAGATGGATATTTCTGTGATGAATCCAGATAACTTTTTTGAAGTGGAGTAATTTATAAAGGGGTGAGAAAAGATTTTCTTACTCCTTTATTTTTACCTTTGTATAGAGATGGCAATTTCTAACTATTTTTCTGTTTATTCCACAGATATTCACGGAGGGAAGGATGTTGACGGGAGGGGGTTGGGACTCCTGTAGACTCTGAATTTTCGCGGTTCTAAATCTCTTCTAACCGTTTATAAAACATCGATCGCTCGAATTTATCCGACTCGCAGCTTTTATCAGGGGGTGAACCCCCCCGATGGTTGATGCAAGTCACTCTTTATGATGCCTTTCTAATCCATCCATTCAGGGTAAATCGGCTATCTAAGAAGTTTCTGGAGGGGCAAATTACGGGGCGAACTTCGTGACAACAGCTACTGATAAAGAAGACAATGCTGTTGTTGGTTGGGGGAATATCGGTATAGGATTCGGGCATGGAATATAAGGTGTCCGAGAGTTTTAAGGTGTCGTATATTCGCAGTTGTCCGCCGGTAAAGGGTTTGGGTTCTCGGTGGAAGTAGTAAATGTAACTGATGATTCGATTGGCGGTTTCGGAGTCTCCATTATCATTATGGGCTTTATAATAATGTTGGTGATTATGAGCGGTGATTTGCGCTTCGATTTCGCTAATTTCAAAGGGAGGAAGGCCCAGGTGGTCGCGGACTTCGGGCAGCACTTGTTTGATTCGTTCTTTGATGAGTTCCCCGAAGTCTTGGAAGTAATAAAATATTTTCGATCGCCGATAGTTGGGGTCGTCAATGCCGATTCTACTGTCTTCAAATTCTCCCTGATTTTCTGTCACATAGTTATAGATTCGTTGGTTTTCTGCTTCACTCAAAAAGTTTTGGATTTTCAGAAATTTGGATTCAATGACAATTGGTGCCGAAGCTGCCAACTGAGACTGAGTGGGTTCGGTTTCTGGGGCAATTTCCGGCAGGGAAACGGGCGGATCGGTGGCGATCGCCACGATGGAACGACTGGGAAAGTATAGGGTAGGTCCTCCATCTTCCATCGGAATCTGGAAGAGTTTATTCGGTTGCGATCGCTCAGGGTGAGAACGCAGGGCGATCGCTTCTAGCATATCTTGCAACAATGGCGCATCCGATGGCAGGGACAATTCACATTGATGTCCCCCGGCAATCAGTAGCATTACATGAACGGTTTGTGTCTCGGTGAGATTTGATGTCATACGCTGAACTTTATAGAAATTGGACTTTAACAGAACAACACCCCACCCAAAAGTGGGGACGTGGTAGCCTTTTCAGCTTAACCCGATCGCCGCATCCACCCTTTCACCCGGAAGCAGCGATCGCGAAATGCTGGGGAGTTCGGATACACTCGTAGCACTTCATAAGCATTACTCGTCAAGAAAAATACAATACTATTCTGACGCGGTTCTATGGTTTTATAGGAGGGTGCGGCACTCACTTGATGATTCACAATCTGACTATCATAAACACGCACTTCTCCCCCAGTAAAAGGTTTGGGCGTTTGATAGAAAAAGTACATGAAGTTCAACACCCTTAAGGCAGTTTCGGGACTATTTCCATCGGTAGAAATCCCCTCTCCCTCAGTGGCATGATTCGGAATCTCCTCTGCTTCCATTTCCGTCAAGGGAAACCCTTCCAATCCCAACTGAATCAGCACATCGGGAAGCATCATTTGCACCCGGTGTAACAGCACTTCTCGCGAACGTGCAAAGGATTGGGGAGTCGGCAACTGAATCCCACTAGAGGCGGTCCCTTCCTGGGGAAAGATCGTCTCAATTAATTGCTGGTACTCTGCCGGTTTTAGAAAATTATCCAGTTGCACAATACTGGATTCAATCAGTTGCTGCGGTTGTTGGGGACTGGGTTCCGGTTGTGGAGATAGCGGTTGTAAGTTCAGGGATTGTACCGAAATGGGAGGAATGGTGGCGATCGCGGCGATCGCATCCCGAGGAATGTACAAACAGGAATCATCCTCTTCATTGGGAATTTTAAACACCTCTTTTCCCCCATTTTTCCCCCGATTGCTTAACCCTTGGAACAACTCCTTCAGCAACGGTTCATCCCGGTTTAAAGACAGTTCATATTGATGACCTCCCGTCATCATCACAATCACTTGTACGCGGGTCGATTCGAGTTCCCTAGCTTCCATTTTTATCTTTAATCTCCTGTTTAATTTCGAGGAGGGCTGATGGTAGATTATTAGCCTACACTCCTGAGAACACCCCCCTCGCCCGTTGTTTTTACTTCTTGATTAGGCCACTTTAGGCATCAAAGTTATTCTCAAATGCTAAATTCAAGAACGATACAGAAATAGACACATCCAAAGAACGCACCTGATGCCACCATCCCACGGGTAGAAATAGCACCTCTCCCGGGCCAACAATTAACTCAATGATATCCAACTCCTTGAGTTGAGGATAGCGCTCAAAATTGGGTTTTTCCAAGTCAATATTGCTGAAAAAATTTCCATAAGGGCGCAGTAAATGTTTTTGGCTGGGCCCAATTAAGCGCACCCGTTTCCGTCCATAAACCTGACAGAGAAATGTATTTAAAGGGTCAAAATGCAAAGGCGTAATCGCCCCACCCGGTCCAAACCATAACACCATGCGATTGACGTCTTTGGTATCGGTTAAATACTCGGGAAACAGTTCGATATCATCCAGCAGTCCTTTCAACCCTTCCCGGCTAAAGTTGCCATTGTAAGCCCCCATATAGTAATCATTGGTTTCGCCCCCTTGCAGAACCCGATCGACAAATTCACCGAATAGCAGCATTTTTTGATGCTTATTTCGATACCATTCATACTGCCGATTGGATTCTCGATTAAACTGGGCACCGACGGTAACGTGACCGTAATGCTCTTTAAAATATTGGGGATTCCACAAAGAAAGGGCTTTCCAATTATCCATCAAGTCCGTGAAAATCACCGGCTTGTTTCTAATATAAAAGCGCTCCAAGAATTCCGGACCCGAAACATGGGGAATTCTTTCAATTTGGCCATAATTAGGAGAAAGTTTTTCCAGCTTATGGTAAATATTGAGTTGCCATTCCAGGTGGTAAATTGGATCGTCCGGTGCGATATCTTCCCAGTTTTCGAGGGGTTTGGGTTCCTCTGGGGTGACCACGGAAACCGCAGGATCAGTGGCGATCGCCACTAAGGATGGGGCGGGAAAATACAACGCCCCTTTTCCCTCTTCAATCGGAATTTGAAACAGTTTACTCTCGCTCTTTTCTGGTTCCGTTGTTAAGGCTTGAAATAGTTCTCCAAGCAATGGTGCATCGGGCATTAACGCGATTTCACATTGATGACCCCCGTCGAGCATTAACATCACTTGCACCAGTTGCGAGTCATCTGCTGTGGCGATCGCCGAGTCAACACTGATGGGTTCAGCGATCATGGGTTCCGGTCCTCTATCAACCTTCATTTTCCTCCTTACCCCCTAGATATTGTAATAATTATTAACCCAAAAATTCGTAAAAGAAACCGAAATCGAAATATCTAATGCCTCCACATGATGCCACCATCCCACCGGCAAAAATATCACCTCTCCCGGTTCTAAAATCACCTCGATTATTTCCACATCCTTAAAGCGGGGATATTTCTCGTAATCGGGATTGAGTAAATCCACCTCACTGTAAACCCCCACCTGATTATAAAGTAAAGCTTTTTGGTTGGGAGAAATCAGGCGAATCCGTTTTCTGCCATACACTTGCGACAGCAGCACATTGCAGGGGTCGTGATGCAACGGGGTAATTGTCCCTTCCGGACCAAACCAGAAGAAAATACAAGCGGTTTGGTTCGAGGGGTCAATATACTCCGGGAAAATTTCCACATCTTGAAGCAGAGGTTTTAACTCAAAACTATCAAAGTTTCCGTTAAAAGGCACCATATAATAATCATTGGTTTTCCCCCCACTGAGGACTAAATCCACATAGTCTCCCATTTTCATTTGTTTACGGTGCTTTTCTTTTTCCCGCTCAAATAACGGGTTAGATTCCCGATTAAATTGAACTTCGACCCCAACCTCGCCATACTCTTGCTTTAAAAACTCTGGATTCCAGCGAGATAATGCCTGCCAATTTCCCATGATGCCGGTTAAAATCACCGGAGTATTCTGGGCAAAATAATTATCAAAAAATTCAGGACCCGAGAGAGAATCTACTCGTTGAACCTGATTATAATTCGGGTTTAATTTCTCTAACTGTCGGTAAATATCAAGCTGGGTTTCCAGTTTTTGAACCTGAATAGCTTGCGCCGCGATTTGAGCTTCTGCTTGTTGAGTTTTTTCCTCCAGGATTGCTGAAGCGGCTTGAAAATAGGGATGAGCTGAAACCGCTTTGACTTCGGCGACGGCCATCCGAATATCAACCCCCCGTTGAACGAGAATATCCACGAGGTGACCATCGGGAATCTGGCGCAATTTATTGGTCACAATCCATCGTTTCCACTCATTAGACAGCCCCGATTGGGCCGGACTGATGAGGTTTCCTTGCCAAATTTCAGTTTGCATAATCCTCTCTAAGTAAATCGTTGTGGTCCAGTAAAATGGTCAACCAAAATTTTAATGAAATAACCCCTATATTTGCTAACTGTTTTAAGGGGATTTAACCCATTATAGCCATCAGACGAGCGGGGGTTTTAGCCCCCGCAAATCCTTTAATGATAGAAGTGACGGATGCCGGTACAAACCATCACTAAACCGAGTTCATTGGCTGCGGCAATGGAATCACTATCCCGCAGACTTCCGCCCGGTTGGACCACCGCGACAATGCCTGCTGCTGCTGCGGTTCGCACTGAATCATCAAAGGGGAAAAATCCATCAGAGGCGAGGACCGCACCCTGGGCTTTTTCTCCGGCTTGTTCCAGGGCTATTTTAACAGACCCAACGCGATTCATTTGACCAGCCCCTACGCCTAAAGTCGTCCGATCGCCCGTCACCACAATCGCATTAGATTTAACGTGCTTGACGACCTTCCAGGCAAAGAGAAGTTCCGCGAGTTGGTCTTCCGTGGGCTGTTTTTCCGTGACCACTTTCCACTCCGTCGGTTCCGCGATCGCATCGTCGGACTCTTGCACCAAAAATCCTCCGGCGATCGCCTTAATCGTCTTTTTCGGTCCAGTTTGTAAATCCGCTAAGGTTAAAATGCGCAGCTTAGATTTCTTCCTCAAAATTTCCGCCGCTTCCGGTTCGCAATCCGGGGCCACCACACATTCCAAAAAGGTTTTAGTCAGTTCCGTTGCCGTTGCTGCATCGATGGGACGATTGCAAGCAACAATTCCCCCAAAAGCTGACACCGCATCCGCTGCCAAAGCCTTTTGATAGGCTTCAACCAGGGTATTTCCCATCCCTACGCCACAGGGATTGGTATGTTTGAGAATGGCGACTGTCGGATCTTCGCTATTGCCGGGAAATTCTGCAATAATTTGACGGGCGGCTTCTAAATCAATTAAGTTGTTGTAACTTAACTCTTTCCCTTGCAGTTTGTTCGCCGATGTCCATCCCGTGGGGGTGGTTCCCATTTGATACCAAGCTGCCGCTTGATGGGGGTTTTCCCCATAACGCAGGGATTGAATTTGATGTCCGCTGATGCTAAAGGTGTCCGGCAGGGTCGGATGTTGGGTTTCGGCATTGCCTGCGGTATCCAGATAAGTGGCGATCGCGCGATCATAAGACGCCGTATGCCAAAAGGCCGTCCTCGCACAAGATAGGCGAAACTCAGCGGACGCTTTCCCGTTACTCCGCAATTCTTTTAAGTAACTGTCATACTGCCCCGGGTTACATAATACGGTTAGATGGGCGTGATTTTTCGCCGCTGCCCGCAGCAGAGTGGGACCACCAATATCGATATTTTCGATCGCCGTAGCAAAAGTTACCCCTTCCTTGGCGATGGTTTGTTCAAAGGGGTAAAGATTGACCACCACTAGATCAATCGGTCGAATGTCGTTGGTTTCTAAATCTGCCCGGTCCTCGGCGAGGTCCCGTCTTGCTAAGATCCCCCCATGAATCCGGGGATGCAGGGTCTTCACCCGCCCCCCTAAAATTTCTGGGGACCCGGTATAGTCGGAAACTTTAGTCACCGGCAAACCGGCTGATTTGAGGGCTGTTGCGGTGCCTCCACTGCTGATGAGGTCAAAGCCGAATTCCTCAACTAAGTGGCGGGCGAGGTCTATTAACCCGGTTTTGTCCGATGTGCTCAACAGTGCCAGACGCGCCATGATGAATCATCCTTTGAGAGTGTGGAATTTGATCTCTACTAGGATAATCCTTCCTTGGATATTTCTGTGAAATTTTTGTCTTGTTTTTCGGTTTTGAGATTTTTGGGGGGAGAGGGGTTGACGGACCCCGGTGACCCTGGCTTGTGAGATTCAGCCTTTAAGTGAGAGATCCCGACGGGGGCGACAACCGACACTGGGGGGTTGTTGCCACACCCATCGGTTGCCCTTATTTTTTGACTTCTTGGTAAGCCTTGAATGCTTGCCAGAGGAAAATTCCCGCTACGACTAGGGTAAAGGAAATTTGAGCAATTAGCCCGTTAGAAATTGGCAGTTCTAAAGCGAGGATCATAATTCCGACGCACCTATAAAAACAACAGGGGTTTGTGGGTCTCTAGGGGTAAGGCGATCGCCTGGGGGAGACCGATGATTTATTTATAACCCAAAATGAAGGGCTTTTTATCAATTCAATGCATAAAATATTCCTCGTGACGCCCGATCACCACATGAAGAGGAATTCGAGCTAAATGTAGAGGCGATTCGCTTGCTCGCCTCTACATTTAGGGTTTAGTAGTAAAAATTGCGTAAGTCTTACGGAGAGGAAACCAAGAGGTGCAGTCTTTAAAACAAATCGCTCCGGCAAGTTAAACTTACCGGAGCGATTTATTGGTTGATGTACCCATGAACAGACCTAATGTATTCAATCTAGTTGGCCCTCTTTGGAGGTTCATAAATTGACTATCCTCAATGCAGCAGGATTGGTTACTCAAAGAGCCATGCTCTGGGGGTTCACTGAAGCCGAGAGGAACTGATTTTTTCAACTTTTACTTCACTTCCGGAATGGTTGAGTCGGTAGATCCAAAGTTCTTCCTGACTGGCAATTTTGACTTGGACAGAGGGTGAGGGGGTCAGACTGCAATCGGCGGAGATCGCCTCGCAAATCGCTTCTACTCCGACTTCCGGTTCGCTCTCCACAATTTGTAGTGCCGACTTGGGTAAACCCGAGTCCGTGGATACCGCTTGCAATACTTGGTCAGCGGTGACTTCCGATAAGATCTCAACGTTTCCCGGAAGTGCGTCCGCAACTTGAGCCGGAGTGCCTGGATCGCGCCAAGCGATATGAAACCAATATAATAGTCCCGTCACGACGATGGCCAAGAGAATGCGATCGTAGGAGTGGACCACATCATCCACGGGTTGTTCTGGATAGGAATCTGGGGTGAGTTCTTTCACAATTAGCCTCCCGAATCGGTGAAATTGACATAAGGGTTTTGTTGTAGATGTCAGTTGCACCCCAATTCCCCAAGGCTCCGGAAACTTGCTCCTGTTCTGAGTGGCCGGTGAGTAGAGAGAGTCGATCGCAATTCATTGCCTTTCATCTGGCGGTTGAATGGCACAAACGGATTGAAATTCGTTCCTGCCCTCTGGCGCGATCGCCTGAAGAATGTTTCTCCCCTATTCTCTATAGACTATTCTAAGTGAAACTTAGTTTCCTAAACCGGAGCGCCTCGGCTTGAAATTCTCTCAGGGAGCATCCTGCTGGTTTTTATCAAAGGATTTATCTCAGTAAATCCTCTAGGGTCAAACTGCTACTGGCATCCTGAGCGAATTTATGTGATTATCTCATCTTCTTTCATCATTTTTCCCCAATTTTCCTCAATATTTATTAATTTTTACCGACTCTTCAAACTCGGGTCTGAGTCATAGACAGTTTATAACCGATTTCCCACCTAATTCCGCGTCAAAATTTACAAAATCTTTAAAAAATTAGAGTCAACCCGGTGCCAATTCCCGATCCCCGATGATTACCAATAATGAGTTAATTATAAGTAACGGATAATCGGCTGACCCTTCAGGGAATTTCGGGCAGTCACCGACAGGGGGTCAGAGGACCCCTTACCCCCTGTCAGGGAGGGTAATAAAATGGTAAAGTGAACTCCAGTGCGTTTAAGAACGTCAGATCCAGGCTCATCAAAGATTCTGTTGGGAGCGATCGCCTTCGCCTCACCCACTGACCTAGGGATGGTAAGGCCAGTTTCTAAAACAGGAGAGTTGGCAGGGGATAACCGAGGCTTGGCGCTGATCTGTCGTTGAAAGGCGCGAGGGATACCCATCCCCTCAGTCATTTTTCCTCCCCGGTCTGAAGACGCGGGTGCGACTCGTTCGCTAGAAACCAATACTAGCAATAGATTGTGGGATTAGCGGCAAGGAGCCACAGGAACGAAAGTTCCACGGAACCATGACAACTCAATGTTCGTGTCAGTGCAATTCTGACCCCTTGTGGTGACAAGGTGAAGCACATCCCCATCTGGTGACTGATTCTCAAAGGATGAAGCGGGATGGAATGGAGGTATCTGGTAGCCCAAATCAGAAACCCTTCTAGCACAGTTAGGCATGGATAGGAAAACGAATCTGCGTTTTAACTCTCCGTCATTAGAACCAAGCCAAATCAGGCTGATAGGCTTGACCAAAAGGTAACGGCTGCTGGTTGTACAAAACGTGTCTGTGCAACACTCACCCACAGAGAAATCTCAGCAACCCGGAGAACAGTAGAATCCTAACCCTAACGCCAAACGAACATTGGGAACGAGATAACCTTCTGATGGTTCTCTGATGGAGGTCGAACCCCAGAGTAGGTGTCAAACCGGATACCCCAGAAGGCAGGATTGGTTAAGAAGCAAATGCCTTGGGTAATGCCAAGGATACGCAGACGTAACCACTACAGATTGAACGATGAAGTCCATTAGTAGAGTGAAAATGTCATGAGCCAGTCGCTAAAAACGATTAGGTATGAATGGAAAGACATTCCCTGGAAACAAATCCAGGTGAAAGTTTTTAAGCTCCAACGTCGAATTTATCGAGCTTCGCAAAGTGGAGATGTCAAACGAGTCCACCGACTCCAACGGCTTCTGATGAAGTCATGGTATGCTAAATGCTTGGCAACTAGACGGGTCACACAGGACAACCAGGGAAAGAAAACAGCCGGAGTGGATGGGGTTAAATCCCTCACACCAGCGCAACGATTCCAACTAATCAACTCAATGGACTTTGAGTCCAAGAGTCGAGCGGTTAGAAGAGTTTGGATTCCCAAGCCTGGTCAAGCTGAAAAGCGTCCTTTGGGTATCCCAACCATGCACGACCGAGCATTACAGGCACTTCTCAAAATGGCACTTGAGCCAGAATGGGAAGCAAAATTCGAGCCAAATTCCTACGGCTTTAGACCAGGACGTTCCGCCCACGATGCAGTCGAAGCAATTTTTACGGCAATTGCTCAGAAATCCAAGTTTGTTTTGGAGGCCGACATTGCTCAATGCTTTGATAAAATTAGCCATGAAGAACTGCTGAAAAAGATGAACACCTTCTCTCTAGCAGGTCGAGTCATTCGAGGATGGCTCAAAGCAGGTGTGATGGATGGAGGTAATCTATTCCCCACATCCGAAGGAACCCCGCAAGGAGGAGTGATCGGCCCGCTACTCGCAAATATTGCGCTACACGGACTTGAAACGTTTGTTCTCAGCCAGTATCCCGAAAGGAAAACCGGACAAAACTGGAAGCCACAAGTGATTCGCTATGCCGATGATTTTGTGGTTCTTCATCCTGACCTCAAAGTAGTCGAGGAATGTCAATCCTTGATTTCAACAGGGTTAACCGCATTAGGGCTGGAACTAAAACCCAGCAAAACCCAAATCGTTCACACGCTAAATTCCTCACCGGATAAAAAGCCAGGATTTGATTTTCTTGGATTCAACATCAGATCATATCCCACAGGCAAAACAAATAGCGGCAAGAACAATGGTAAATTAACCGGGTTTCAAACGTTCATCAAGCCAAGCAAAAAGAATGTCAAAGCTCAATATCACAAGATAGCGGAGCATATTGAATCGCTTAAAGCTGCCCCTCAAATGAGAATCATCAGTGACCTCAATCCGGCAATTCGCGGATGGAGTAACTACTACGCAACCGTCGTCAGCAAGGACATCTATTCTAAGCTGGACGCGCTTCTGTGGAAGAAACTCTGGAGATGGGCAAAGTTCAGACATCCCAAGAAAGGGAAACGATGGATTGCGAACCGATACTGGCTCATTGATAAAGGCGAAGGATGGAGGTTCAGCGACGGAGTTCTCAAACTTCTACGTCACGCTGAAACACCCATCCACCGTCATATCAAAGTCAAAGGAACCGCATCCCCCTACGATGGAAACTGGACTTACTGGAGCAAAAGACGGGGTGCATATCCTGGAATCAGCACAAGAGTCTCTACTGCCATCAAACGGCAGAAAGGTAAATGTGCTGAGTGCGGACTCCACTTCCAGATGGATGATGCGATTGAAATTCATCACACCGATGGAAACCATCGCAATACCAGAATCGAGAATTTGACAGCCATTCACCGTCACTGTCACGACCGAATACACGGTGGAAAAGGCAATCTTTCAACCCAGTTTAGTACCCATCTCAAGGGTCAATCTGGAGAGGAGCCGGATGAGCGGAAACTCTCACGTCCGGTTCTGAAGCCGAGCATGGGGGGCGACCTCCATGCTTAGGTTAACGGTTTCCAAATGTCCAAGGAGGCTCAAGTGACAGAAGAACAAAAACAGCAAGAAAAAACACAAACAGAATGGGCAGCGGAGAACTCCGAGGGAGCATCCAATTCCGCTGATGACGCATCGGAGGCAGCCGCCTCCGATGAATGGGGTCATCAAGGGAAAGTGCAGGACGCCCCTGGGGAAGCCGGGGGAGAAGAGAGTGCCGCGCCCGAAACCCCGGAACCCGCCGCCGCCGCCCCCGAAACCCCGGACGCGAGTCCGGAAGAGTACATGGCGATGGAAGCCTTAGTCCAGGCAAATCAGGCTTTTACCATTCAGTTAGAAGAATTAAAAAGCCAATATGCCCGATTAGCCGCCGACTTTGACAACTTCCGCAAGCGCACCCAAAAAGAAAAGCTCGAACTCGAAGCTCAAGCCAAATGCGCCACCATCCGCGAATTGTTATCCGTCGTGGATAACTTTGAGCGAGCCAAAGAACAAATCAAACCCCAAAACGATGGGGAAATGAACCTTCATAAAAGCTACCTGAGCGTTTATAAGCAGATGGTAGAAAGCCTCAAACGCATCGGGGTCTCCGCCATGTATCCCAAGGGAGAAGAGTTCGACCCGAACTTCCATGAAGCGGTGATGCGGGAACCGACCCGGGAATATGCCGAAGGCATCGTCACCGATGAATTCCGCCGGGGTTATATGCTAGGCGATCGCGTCTTGCGACACGCCATGGTCAAAGTCGCGGCAGCACCGGAGGACGAAGAAGAAGCGATCGCCTCAGAAACTCCCGACAGTCCTCAAGAATAACCCCACCCTCATGATCGGCGGCATCTGAGTCGCCCGATCGCCACCCCTCTCCCCCCACTCCGTCGCCCTTCCCTGTCGCGACGGGAACCCACCCTGACCCCAATTGCCACGCACACCTTAATCGCCGAACCGCTATGGGAAAAGTCATCGGAATTGACCTCGGGACCACCAATAGTTGTGTTGCTGTCTTAGAGGGCGGTAAACCCAACGTAATTAGCAACACCGAAGGCGGACGCACCACCCCCAGTATTGTCGGAATTGCCAAAAACGGCTCCCGGGTTGTCGGACAGCTTGCTAAACGCCAAGCCGTCACCAACGCCGAAAACACCGTCTACAGCATCAAACGCTTTATCGGTCGTCGCTGGGAAGACACAGAAGAAGAACGATCCCGAGTTCCCTACCCCTGCACCAAAGGCAGAGACGACACCGTAGATGTCAAAATCCGGGGGACCACCTACACCCCCCAGGAAATTTCGGCCATGATCCTGCAAAAGCTCAAAGAGGATGCCGAAGCCTATCTCTCCGAAGAAGTCACCCAAGCTGTCATTACCGTTCCCGCTTACTTTACCGACGCTCAACGCCAAGCCACCAAAGATGCAGGCACGATCGCTGGTTTAGAAGTCCTGCGCATCATCAACGAACCCACCGCCGCCGCCCTCTCCTACGGCTTAGACAAACAAGGACAAGACCACACCATCCTCGTTTTTGACCTCGGCGGTGGCACCTTAGATGTCTCCATTCTCCAACTCGGAGACGGCATCTTTGAAGTCAAATCCACCTCGGGCAACAACCACCTCGGCGGCGATGACTTCGATACCACCCTGGTCAAATGGATGGTCGAACAATTCCGCATCAATGAGGGGATCGACCTTTCCGTCGATAAAATGGCCGTCCAACGGATTCGCGAAGCCGCAGAAAAAGCCAAAATTGAACTCTCCTCCCGGGATACTGCCGCCATTAACCTCCCCTTTATCAGCGCCGACGAAACCGGACCCAAGCACTTGGAAATGGAGTTGACCCGATCGCAGTTTGAAGAACTCGTCAGCAATTTGGTCAAACTCAGCTTAGAACCCGTCGCCCAAGCGATTAAAGATAGCACCCTGAGTATCGAAGAAATCGACCGGATTATCTTAGTCGGCGGTTCCACCCGGATTCCCGCTGTTCAAAAAGCCATCAGTGATTATTTTGGCGGCAAAGAACCCGATCGCACGGTTAATCCTGATGAAGCCGTGGCGATCGGGGCCGGAATTCAAGCCGGGGTCCTCGGAGGGGAAGTCCAAGATGTCCTCCTGTTGGACGTGACTCCCCTCTCCCTCGGCATCGAAACCCTGGGCGGCGTTTTCACCAAAATTATCGATCGCAACACCACCATTCCCACCAGTCGCGCCCAAACCTTCTCCACCGCCACCGATGGTCAACGGGAAGTGGAAATCCATGTCCTGCAAGGGGAACGGGCAATGGTCAAAGATAACAAAAGCCTCGGCAACTTTATCCTCGATAAAATCCCCCCGGCACCGCGCGGAGTTCCTCAAATCGAAGTCTCGTTTGAAATTGATGCCAATGGCATTCTCAATGTCACCGCCACAGACAAAGGCACCGAACGAGTCCAAAGCATCCAAATCACCAGCACAGGCGGTTTGAGCGACGAAGAAATCGAGAAAATGCGTCAAGATGCGGAAAAATATGCCGACGAAGACCGCTATCGCAAACAAGTTGCAGAAATTAAAAACCAGGCTGAAAGCCTGTTCTATAATTATAAAGCGACTTTAAAAGATAACGTGGCTCTGTTGAGCGATCAGCTCAAGGCAGAACTCAAGGACCGAGGGAAACAGCTCAAAGCTGCCCTCGAAAATAAAACCATTGAGGTGGACGAGCTGAAACAGCGAATGTCCGCATTCCAAGAAACTCTCTTCTCTGTGGGAATTGCCGTTTATCAGCAATCTAACCCAGGGGAGGAAGAAGAGGAAAAAGAGGAAAAAGAAGAGGCCAATCCATCGGAGTAATTCCCTTGCGGTCCTTAGACTGACGAGGGAATCAGTGGTTGGGTCTTTTTTTGAGAAACCTGCTCTCCTGGGGTAACTCACCATCGGGAGACCTAACCCCCCAGCCCCCTTCCCTCCTAGGGAAGGGGGAGCCGGAAGGGGGAGTTTCAAAGCCCCTCCCCTCTTAGGGGAGGGGTTTGGGGAGAGGTCTCCCCCCTGATTCACAAAACCCAACCGTTCCGGGGTTGTCGCCCCAAATGACAGTCCATTGCTTGCGTCCCTTTTGTTTTTTATTTTTACCAGAAGCGCTCTATGGCCCGCGATTACTATGAAATTCTAGGTGTTGCTCGCACTGCTGACAAAGAAGAGATCAAACGTGCCTACCGCCGGTTAGCGCGCAAATATCACCCAGATGTCAATAAAGAAGAGGGCGCTGAAGAGCGCTTTAAAGAAATCAATCTCGCCTACGAAGTCCTCAGCGAACCGGAAGTCCGTGCCCGTTATGACCGCTTTGGCGAAGCTGGAGTCGGTTCCGCTGCCGGAGGTCCCGGGTTCGGTGATATGGGCGATATGGGCTTTGCTGACATCTTTGAGAGCTTTTTCAGTGGCTTTGCAGGCGGTGGTGTTCCCGGTCAACAGGGCCGCAGAAGAAGCGGTCCCGTGCGTGGAGATGACCTCCGTCTGGATTTGAAACTAGATTTCCGCGAAGCAATCTTTGGCGGCGAAAAAGAAATTCGCATTTCTCATCTGGAAACCTGTGGCGTCTGTGTGGGAACTGGGGCCAAACCCGGAACTCGTCCCCGCACCTGTCCTACCTGTAATGGCGCAGGACAGGTCCGCCGCGCGACTCGTACCCCTTTTGGTAGTTTCACTCAAGTCTCGGTTTGTCCCACCTGTAACGGGACTGGGGAAACCATTGAGGATAAGTGCGAAGCCTGTAATGGGGCCGGGGTCAAACAAGAGACCAAAAAACTCAAAATTAACGTGCCGCCCGGGGTGGATAATGGGACTCGCTTGCGGGTTTCTGCGGAAGGTGATGCGGGGGCCCGGGGTGGTCCGTCCGGGGATTTGTACGTTTATTTGTTCGTGAATGAAGATGCGGAGTTTCAGCGCGACAATATTAATATCCTCTCGGAAATTAAGATTAGTTATCTCCAGGCGATTTTGGGATGTCGTCTGGATGTGAATACGGTGGATGGACCTACGGAACTCACGATTCCCGCAGGAACTCAACCGAATACGGTGATGAAGTTGGATGGCAAAGGGGTTCCGAAGTTAGGGAATCCGGCAGTGCGTGGGGATCATCTGATTTCTGTGGCGATCGATATTCCCACGAAGTTAACCGCAGAAGAACGGCCCTTGCTGGAACAGTTGGCGAAACTGAAAGGCGATCGCACGGGGAAAGGGGGTAAAGGATTTTTAGGAGATTTGTTTAACAAGTGACCCAAAATCTAACCTCTGAATCCGATTACCCGACTCTGGATCTGCGCGGAACTCCTTGTCCGATGAATTTCGTGCGGACTAAACTGCGCTTGGATAAAATGAATCCCGGGGAAGTGCTGGAAGTCTGGCTGGACCCGGGAGAACCCATCGAACAGGTTCCCGATAGTCTGGTGATGGATGGACATATCATGGAACTGATTGAGGACCGAGGGGGGTTTTTTGCTCTGCAAGTTCGACGTGCGCCCAAATCTGCATGAGTAACGGCAAACCTGAAGCAGAGACCCGGATGGGGGCAAGGACCCCTGGCGATCGCCTCTCGGAAAAGGGCGAGTTGGAGACAAGGGGAGGGAATCCCGACTGCGGGAATATGTCCCTCCCAGGCGATCGCCCGGAGTTGCTCTCTCCCGGGACTGCGGGTGAGTCTGAATCGCTGATTACGGGGACGGTTGTGGCAGTCCAGGCGAATTATTATCGGGTGCAGTTGGATCCCACTGTGACGACTGCATCCACCTTGCTTTGTACCCGGCGATCGCGCTTGAAAAAAATCGGGCAGCAGGTGATGGTAGGCGATCGCGTGGTGATAGAAGAACCAGACTGGGAAGGTGGCAGAGGTGCAGTCGCCGAAGTCTTCCCCCGACAAACCGAACTGGATCGTCCGGCGATCGCCAATGCCAACCAAGTGCTGCTGGTGTTTGCCATTGAAGAACCCACCCTCGACCCCCATCAACTCACCCGCTTCCTAGTTAAAGCCGAATCTACCGGATTATCGGTGTTGTTATGTTTAAATAAAACGGATTTAGTTTCAGAACAAGAGCGAATTGAGTGGCAAGAACGGTTAGAAAGTTGGGGATATCAACCTTTATTGATTAGTGTAGAAACCGGAGTGGGGATTGATGCCGTGCGCGATCGGCTCAAAGATAAAATCACCTTAATTTCCGGACCCTCCGGAGTCGGCAAATCCAGCTTAATTAACCAACTCATCCCCTTCGCCACCCTGCGCGTCGGCGATGTCTCCGGCAAACTCGGACGCGGACGCCACACCACCCGCCATGTCGAATTATTTGACCTCCCCAGCGGAGGACTCCTAGCAGATTCCCCCGGATTCAATCAACCCAACCTCGACTTTCCCCCGCGAGAATTAGCCGAATATTTCCCCGAAGCGCGCCAACGCCTGCAAGAGGGAACCTGTCAGTTTAGCGACTGCTTACACCGGGATGAACCCAACTGCGTCGTCAGTGGAGATTGGGAACGGTATGAGGATTATTTAGAGTTTTTGGAAGAAGCGATTATCTATGAAGAAATCCTCTCCCAACAAAGCAATCCCGAATCGAGCATGAAAGTCAAAAGCAAGGGAAAAGGAACCGAACAAAATGAGCCGAAGTTAGAATCTAAGAAATATCGGCGCGTTTCTCGACGGTTTCAACATCAAAATTTGGAACAATTATACCAGGATTTTGAGGAAGAAGAAAATCAGGAATTTTGAGAAAAAGCCCACGGGAACATCTCAAGTTCTCTTGATAAAATATAAGCAGTCGCCGGATAAAACCCTGCTAGAAATCACCCTGAAACGGTATAGTTCCACAGTACAGTTCAAACAACAAAGAGA
>CAYUEH010000042.1:0-7439 GCA_964442465.1 uncultured Laspinema sp.
CCCTACAATTGCTCAACTTGTTTTTCAAGACCTATTCCAACCGCATTCCGTATCAAACTAGAGCATCGGTTTAGGATTGGCGTAAAACCCGAAGAAACCGAGTTTCTTCGCCTAACTTTGGGGGTAATTTCCCTAAAGTGAAGAAACCCGGTTTCTCATCTTTTTAACTGGGGTTTTTGACTTGAGCGATGATAGTCCGATGTCGGGGACTGTTGCTGGTAATCGTGGGTTTCTCAAAACCAGCTTCTACAAAAGCTGGCTCGATATCCAGGGAAAAATACTGATCTAAATAGGGTTCGGTACTCTTGAGCAAGGTTAGGATATAGGGCGGCATTTTTGCATAAATCTCAGACTGAGGATTCATGTCCATAATTGCCAAATGTCCACCGGGACGAAGTAACCGGCGAGCTTCTTGGATAATTTGGCGAGAAGCATCTGTGGGGAGTTCATGAAAGATGAGGCAAGCTGAGACTAAATCAAAGGAAGAATCAGGTAAGCCGGTGGATTCAGCAGCAGCATGAACCCAGGTGATATTCGGATGTTGCTGTTCAAATTTGTATTGAGCAACGGACAGAAAATAAGGGGATAAATCCAATCCCGTTAAGGTGGCTTGGGGATAGAGTTTTTGTAAGGAAACGGTGCTCATGCCGACACTGCAACCTAAATCGAGAATTGCCTGGGGACTGTCTGCAATTTGAGCGGCAAGCACTTCATGGTAACTGTTGCGAAGGCGAGAGTCTCCTTCGACTCCGGCATCTTTCCAAATATGAGCGTGGACGGCTTTAGCGGCGACTTCGACCTCGCTGGCGGCTTCCCAGCTTAAATTGCCCTGATCATAAGCATGGAAGGAACGGAGGTAATAATCGGGATAAACCAAGGTGGGATTCTGGACCTGTTGGAATTCGCGGTCCCAATTGCGTTTTTGGAGCGATCGCGCTTCGTCCGTCCAGGGAACGCCCATATTTTCCGCCCGATCAATCATCATTTTTCGGGCTTTAGATTTGGCAAAACTTGCGACGGGTTTAATGGATAACAATCCATTAATTAAACGAGATAAGAATCCGGGGCCAGTTGATACAGAAGCAGTCATTAGGGTGATGATTGGGTGAGAGGTTGATGGTTTCCCCTATCGCTTTAGGGCATTAGCAAAAGATAGATTAGAAACCGGGTTTCTTGACAAGATCTCGGCAAAGAAAGCAGCAAATTAGGGCCAAAAACCCGGTTTCTTGTCTGATGGTTTTAATCCTTACCCGGAAGTGCTCGGTTGAGTTTGCGGTCAAAGCGACTAGGGGAGAGGACAGAAACAGCTATCCCATTGACGAGAGGAAAATCATTGCTGATTGTACCAAACCGATCGCCCCCCAGCGCCACCGATGGATTACTCAGTTGCTATGTCCCGGGTTTTTCTGAGGGTAAATAACATCTCGCTTTCAAATTGCGTTGCACTGGTCCAAGTTCCGGTTCCGCCAATGCCGCGAACAGAATTTAACAGGTCTAGAGCGTCTGGAGAGAGTTGAGCACCCATCATCAAGGGAAGGGTATTGATCACCGAGGTAATTTGCTCCATATCCAGGTATAAATAGCCGTGATTGGGGTTAGGCAAGGACCCGGCGATCGCCTGGAATGTGGGACTCTCCTGTAAAGAAGTGGTGGGAGTGGCGATCGCATCGACAATGGGACCCCCAAAGGCGATAAACAAAGAATTATCATCCAACCAACCGTGACCCAATAGGGCACCTTGGAGGGGGATTTTCCATTCCCGGACATTAATTCCAGAGACATTGCGTTGGCCGATCGCCAAGGGAAAGGGGACGACATTGCGACCGATCGCATCTAATTTTTGCAGCATTGCTTCTGCTGCCGGGCGATCGCTGGTTTCAAAGACCACCGCACCTCCGAATCCCAACTGTCCCAACAGACCCTGATGGGAAGAAATCAGTCCCAAACCAAACTCGCCATCCATCCAACCAAACACCTCGCGGTCCACATCCAGATTCACCGCAGCGAACATCTGGCGGATGGAGGTTAGAATTGCTTGTAACTCTGGTTGGGCTTGACTTTGAGCGACTAGAGTGGACCAAGACTGACCGATGCCGTGACCATTAACCAGGGCGATCGTTTCTGCGGGAAAGCGATTTAAGAGTTGATTGGAGATCGGGGGATATTGAGGGATAGATTGGGGGTCAACTTCTGTGAGGAATCGGACCCGCATTCCTTGTTGATCAACTCCCGCACTCAGCAGTACCGACTTAACCCCATCCACCTGGGGTAAATTGGGGCGATCGCTCACCCGGTTGCCGATCTGTGCCACAGTCTGGCTATAATCCGGTAAGTAAAAGTGGACAAGAGCATTATCGAGTTTTGTACTCTGACCGACCAGTTCCTTAGCCCCAGATTTCATCAGAAAAGAGGATGCTGAGGTTGTAGTGTCGATCGCTTTTTCTACCGCACTGCGTTGCTGAGAAATCAGCAGTTTGTTATTCACAGTGGCCTTATAGGTGCTCATTCCGTTGGGTGGAACGATTTGAGAAACCGTAACGCCTTTATAGTTAAATTCATTCAGGGTCAGATCGCTTTGAGACCTCAAATTCCGAGCAAACCACCAGGCACGGAAGGGATTTTTAATGCCTACAATCAATAACAGGTCAGAGTTTAAGCTAGTGGTGGCTACCTCTGTCCCGGAGGAAGGGATCCATGCCAGGGTGACATTGCCGATCCAAGGTTGGAGGTCTTTTTTGTAATCGAGATTGGTTTGGGCGAGGAAATCGGCTTCTAGATTGGCCACAGTGCGGGCGATCGCCGCCTGTGCCCCTGGAGTCCCAAATTCATCCAATTTCGACCATTGAGGCTCATCCGTGACCACATAAGCCGCCATGAGCGCATCTTGTGGAACCACTTTTGCACTTTCCAGAGGATTCGAGCTTCCGACCCAGGTACTGCGCCAGTATAAGTATCCACCGGCCATACCTAGAGCAGCCACGACGGCGATCGCCCACCGATTTACATTAGGTTTCGCTGACATTTTAATTTGGCTTGTGATTCTCTCTTTTAGGATAGCGATATTTGCGGTGGTGCTACTCGATTGTTGCGATTGAGGCCCGATTCTGGGGATTGAGGCGGATCGAGGGTCAGGGGATGTCCTCTTTCTTCAGTTCCAGTCTTGCCTTGTCCCTATCCGGGCCAAAACTTCATAAATCAATCCTGATTTCTGATTTTTCTCTACTTTTGCTTTATTTTATTTGAGGATAAACCCCTTATAATAGATTGAAATATCTCAACCTACATTGAATAATAAAATTTTTCTCAAAAAGACCGTAAAAATATTAGGGGGACGGAATGAGCATTAAAATTGTAGAGTTGGAGTGTGATGCGGGGGAGGAAATCTCGAAGTTTCCTTTTTTCGATTTGTCCGACGACCTGCTGTGTGTGATCAATAGCAGTGGAGATTTTCAGCAAATCAATGGTTCTGGAGAAAAAATCCTCGGATTTCGCCCCAGTGAACTTCAGCAAAAATCTTTTCTCGATGGTGTGCATCCCGAAGATCGATTTTCCACCCGAGAACAGTTGGCGCAACTCAGTGGCGATCGCCAGACGATCGCCTTTGAGAACCGCTATCAATGTAAAAATGGTGACTATAAGCGGTTCTCCTGGAAAGCCATAAGGCGCGGGAGTGAACATTTCATCTGGGCGATCGCCCGGGAACTGTCGCCAATTCCAGAACAGAACCCAGAATCACTGGCGCCGACAGAAGACTATCATGATTTTTTTGACATTTCCCTGGACTTATTTTGTACCCTCAGTTTTGAGGGGTATTTCCGCAGTTTAAATCCAGCCTGGGAAAAGACCCTAGGGTTTACCCCAGAGGAACTCCGTTCTCAATCCTTTATTGAATTTGTCCATCCCCAAGATCATGAAAGCACCTTAACCGAATTCGTCAAACTTCTCCAAGGATGTAATACTTACTCCTTTGAAAACCGTTATCGCTGTAAAAACGGCGAGTATCGGTGGTTATTGTGGAGTGCCTGCCTAGGACGCGATCGCATAAGTATTTACGCGATCGGCCATGATATTACCGAACGAAAATATGCCGAAATCGAAGGCGATCGGGCTTACGAAGAAACCCGCACGTTCCTCAATCAACTCCAAGTCAAACTGCAAAGTCGCAGTCTGGCGTTCAACAGTGCCATCTATAAACTGCAAAACGAAATCGCCGAACGCCGGGAAACCGAAAAATCCCTAGAAAAAGAGCGGGAATTTTTAAAAGCCATACTGAATACCGTTGATGCCGGAATCATCGCCGGAGATGCCACGGGAACCGTCACCCTATTCAACCGTTCAATTCGTGACTTATATGGCTTACCCGATGACTCCATTCCTCCCGAAGACTGGTTAAATTACTATGATTTATATCAGGAAGATGGTATAACGCCGATCTCCCCAGAGCAAATTCCCTTAAAGCGTGCACTCAACGGGGAACGGGTTAACCAAGAGGAAATTGTGATTGCACCCAAGGTGGGGGAACCCCGGATTGCCATTGCCAGTGGCGAGCCAATTTTTGATGAAGAAGGCAATCAAATAGGGGCAGTTATTGCCTTTCATGATATTACCGAAAGCAAACAAAAAGCCCAAGCGCTTCAGGAATCGGCTCACGAAAAAACCGAATTGATTCAATCGTTGCAAAACCAAGCCCAACAGCTTCAAAACACCTTACAAGAACTGCAACGGACTCAAACCCAACTGATTCAAAGCGAAAAAATGTCCAGTTTGGGACAATTAGTCGCTGGAGTGGCCCATGAAATTAACAATCCCGTTAATTTTATTTATGGAAACCTCGCTCACGTCAACGATTATCTCGTCGATTTACTCAAACTTCTGAATCTTTACCAAACCCATTATCCCTCACCGGTTGAGGAAATCCATGAATTTCAGGAGGATATTGACCTCGATTTTTTGCAAAGCGATCTGCCCAAATTGCTGAATTCCATGAAAGTAGGAGCAGAACGAATCCGTCAAATTGTGCTGTCCCTGCGGAATTTTTCGCGCCTGAACGAAGCCGAACGCAAGCCAGTCAATATTCATGAAGGAATTGATAATACCCTGCTGATTCTCCATAATCGGTTGAGAGAAAAAAGCGGCAATTCAGGAATTTCCGTGATTAAAGAGTATGGGAAACTGCCCCGAATAGAGTGCTATCCAGCGCAACTCAATCAAGCCATTATTAATATTATGACCAATGCGATCGATGCCTTAGAAAGCCTGAAAGTGGAAGAGTGGAGCATGGAAAAAACTCCTACCCTTCGCATCCGCACAGAATGCTTAAGTAACCAGTGGGTAGCCATTCATATTCAGGACAACGGTCCCGGAATGACCCCCGGGGTCAAAGAGCAAATCTTTAATCCATTTTTTACCACCAAACCCGTTGGGAAAGGAACCGGATTGGGGTTATCGATCGCCTATCAAATTATTGCTCATAAGCATAGTGGCGAGTTAATCTGTCACTCAGAACCGGGACAAGGCACAGAATTTGTCATTCAAATTCCCTTACAGCAACCCCCAATCTAAGTCAAGGCAGAATGGGTAACCGTTGCAGTGAATAATCTCCTACCAAGGACTGCCGACGAGGGTAAATGCCGCCCAATAATAAGGATGAGTAAACCGGCGATCGCTTATTTGCTCCGCGATCTGTGGCGGTAAATCGATCGCCCCTCGGGACGTCACTAATTGGTCCCCACTCATCTGGACTTCCCCCCGCAAAAACGCCAACTGTGCCTGTCTGAGCGCTTCCGATTTAATCGTTTGCTCTTGAGCACTCAGGTGTTGATAAAACTCACTCATTAACCCTAACGTTCCCTCATCATCCACCTGCCACAAACTAGCTAACACCGACTTCACCCCCATTTGCACAGCTAACCCGGCAAACCCCAACTCCGCCTCGGAACTTCCCACCGCCGTTTCACAAGCACTTAACACCAACAATTCCACCGTTCCGGCATCCAATCCTAACTGCCGCATTTGCTCCAACGGAACCTGTTCATCCCAAAATTGAATGTAAGATTTACGTCGAGAATCCGGAGAACCCGCTGCTGTCTGTTCCATGCCGCTATAAAATTTGACATGAGTTGCCAGATGGATAATGTCAAAGTTTTGTTGACGACGGGAAGCTCGTAAATTATCAGCAGTAAACGCTTCATTCAGAAAGTATTCCTCCAGGGAAAACACTTCAGAAATCAAAGCTAATTCCATCGGAACCGCACTTAAAGAGGGAATGGTCGGATCTTTAAAATCAGAAGCTCCCATTGCCAAAACCCGAGTCTCGTTTAAATTTTTATAACCCGTCTGTGTCAGATTCACACTGGGAATTAAACCCAACCGGTACTTTTCGATTAAAAACTGTTCGCCATCATGGAGTGCCGCCAGGGGAATCCCCCGCAGTCCGGCATCCAGAGAAAACATTAACATATCAATTCCGGCATCTTCCAACTCAGCGGCGATCGGAGCAATTAACCACTCATAAAGTTGCACCGAGGCACTCATATAACTCTCGGTATTGGTTTTGCGGGGATTCGTCAGTTCCGAGAGTAATTCCGTCACTTTAGCTCGCAGAGCATTCCGAGAAGCAGTCGGAATCCTGCGGATCATCGGAACCCCTTCTGCCGTCATCACCACTAATTGCAATTCTTCCGGAAGGGACATCGCATAGACAACCGCCGGATTGACATTGATTTCTTGCCGAATCCTCTGGAGCAAATCCCTGACATTTTTGGAATCCGCCTCATCTTCCGAGAGAGGACCCTGCTGATTGGGGTAAAATTCCTGCATCCGCATCTGTTCAATCTGAGGAATACTCCCTTGAGCGATCGCCTCTAATTCCGACTGAACTAAAATTTGAGCTTCTGCCGGTTCCCCAGGAATGGCGACGGTCCCTCCCGACGGCTCTATTGGCGCAGTGGGAACCCTCCCCTCACCTGAACTCGGTTCAACTTGCAGAATCTGCACTTCAGGACTTCCTAAATTCCTCGCCTCCATCTCCACAACACCTAGAGCATTTTCCGATACATCATTCCGAGGCTCCGGGGGTGGAGGGACCACCGGGGAGGATGGCTCCGTCGGTGTCGGTAGGACGATCGCCTCTGATGCCGGTGCAGGCAGTTCCGGAGTTCCCGCCACGGGTTCCACCGTCGGTCCCGGTATCTGACTCAGCGGTTCCGGGTTTGGCCGTATTTCCGTTGGCATGACTGAGACAGGTTCGGTCAGAACTTCCCGAATAATCGGCAACTCTACAGGTTCCGAAGGTAAAATTTCCCGCGACGGGGGAGGTATCACCTGTTCCAGGATCGGAATCGGTTCCACCGTCCCTTGATTCTCCGAAATCGGGATATTCCCCGGGATATCACGGCTCTGGGATTCAGACCCCGCCACAGGTTCCTCGGGAGTACGAG
>CAYUEH010000042.1:7539-17521 GCA_964442465.1 uncultured Laspinema sp.
CCTCGGGAGTACGAGTTGGAGTCGGTTCAGAATCCGTTACCGGGTCCTCGGGAGTACGAGTTGGAGTCGGTTCAGAATCCGTTACCGGGTCCTCGGGAGTGGGGGAATCGGCGTCAGGTACTTCCGTAGTTGGTTCTGGATCAACCGATCTAGTCTCCTCGTCTGGCGGCGTTTCTTCCTCTAAATCCGAGGGAGAATTGGACGGTGTGGAGTCTGTTTTCTCCGATGCTTCCTCCTCGGGTTCAGGGTCTGACTCAGAAGGACTCGATGGATCGGAACTCTCCGTTTCTTCCTCATCGGTAGTAGTTTCCTCCGAAGTTCCCTCTGACTCGTCGGGGGTTTCTGAGTCAGAGGATTCTGGGGAGGGATTGGGATTGAGGTAGATCCGAGATTGGGAAACGGATTCTCCGAGGGAGAGAAATTCTCCCGATCCGGTGGTAATGGCGGCAATGGCTCCGTTTTCAATGATGCCATTGCCATCAAGGTCCCCAATCACAAATTCACTTCTGCCATGAGTGATGGTAATTTCACCCCCTTGAGGTGCAGCAGTGGAAATACTAAACTCGCCGCCGGTTTGGGAGAGAAAAGAATCGACGATGCGCACAGAACCCGTAGTCTGAATTTCAACGTTGCCACCGATGGTTGCTCCTTCTGTATTAATAAAGGAGGCTTGAATATCATTTTGCTCAGTGTGCAGGGTGACGGCACCGCCTGCACCGACGGTGGAATGAGTATCGATCGCCCCGGTGGAGAGACCCGAGAAAGAGCCTAGGGTAATGGTGCCGCCATCAGAGGCGATCGCCGTACTGTCTAAATTCCCGGTGGTGATCTGGCTATTTTGGCTGTTGAGGTCAATCGAGGCCCCGTTTGTGGTGATGTTATCGGTGACAATGGCATCGGTGGCGGTAATATTGACCGTTCCCCCGGTAGTGGTGAGGCGAGACCCCAGGGTGACGGTGCCAGTTGAGTCAATGGCGATCGCCCCTTGACTCGTCGTGGTAGAGGGCAAATCAACGCTGTGAGCATCAATAGACAACTCAGCGATCGCCACTTCATTCCCGATCGCCCCTTCTAGGACAACATCTCCGGTTCCCGCCTCCAGATTTAACTGAACATTGCCATTAATCGTTCCCGTTACCTGAATATTGCCACCACCTGCATCCTCTGCAATTGCCGTGGTGCGGAACGTCACCGCATCGGAGAGTTGCAGAGGGCCATTAATTTGAATGGTGTTATTTTCAGTGATTAAATCTCCAGAAATAATTGGATTCTTAGCCGTTAAGGCGATCGCACCCCCTTGCGGATTGGAGGAAGAAGAAGCATTTAGGGTTTCCCCAGTGGTATCAATGCCACCCCAAGCGCTGGAGAGGGTAATATCACCCCCATCCGTGGAGATAGCCACCGTTTGAATGCTTCCCGTTGCCTGGACACTCACCGAACTATCCGGTCGAGCGATCGCGATTTCTCCGACAACGATGCTGACAGGAGATAATTCCGGGGAGTCATTCTCCGGAGGGGGTGAACTGCTTCTCCCACCGGCATTTAAGTGGATTTCTCCTGGGGAAGTATTGCCTTCCTCAGCGATCGTCAAGGAAATTTTTCCACCTTGTATGCTTCCTATGGCATCAATCCGCAGAGTTCCCCCGGTATAATTTCCAAATACCACATTCCCCCCGGCCATCAGCGCCAACTCATGGGGACTTTGAAACCCTGTCGGTTGGGATGCCGTATTGAGAATCATCAGATTTCCCCTGCTGTGCAAAGCGCCATCTAGGGTGATGTTGCCTTCACTGACTACCATCAAATTCTCCTGGACCTGGATTTGAGAATCTGGGTGATTGAGCAGATCGAGGGTCACACTCGTATCGCCGCGAATCTGCAAATTCCGCCCCACCTTCACCTCAACCGGATTCAGGGGGCTATCTTCAACTCTCACCCCGTTGTCCGCTTGCAAGTGCAAATTGCCCGTGGTTTCAAGCTGACTTCCTGCCACCGTCAAATTGCCCGTGGCGAATACAATACCCGTTTGAGCTTCCACGGCATGATTACTGACATCCCCATGCTCCAAGCTCACCCCTGAACCCGTCAGAGTCACCGTCCCATCGGAATTGAGTTCAACTCCCGTGGCATGAGTCCCACCCCCACCCGCCAACAATTCCGGTAAAGATTGGGGATCGAACTGAACTTCTTGGGAGGCAGATTGTAACGTGGCTGTGGTTTGTAACAGATAACGGTCCACCTCAAAACTCAGGAGATGTCCGACTTGGCTAATCCGGACCAGACTTTCACCGGGTACCGCTGCCACAATCAGATTGCCTTGGGCCGAAACGGTGCCCGTACTGACCACGGAACCCCCCAGTAGGATTAAATTTTGATTCGGTCCAACCCCTAAGTTTCCCGCATTCACGATCGCGGCAGCTTCCGGCAGCGAAAATACAAATTGACTGGGATTCCCCACCAAATTACTGTAAAGATTCGTTTGTTTCGCATCAAACCATTGCACCGAGTCTGCCCCAGACAAACCTATCCGATCTGCGGTCGTTGCCATGAATGAGCCCGGAACATTTAAACTCGCTCCTGAACCAAACAGGATGCCACTGGGGTTCATTAAAAATAAATTAGACTGACCTCCGGTGACTTGAATTACGCCATTAATAACAGAAGGATTGCCCCCATTGATTCGCGTCAAAATATTTTGAATCTGGGGATTAGACATAAAGTTAGCAATTTCTCCGGCACTGAGTCCAAACTCTGTAAACGTGTGGAAGAGGTTGCTGCCATCATCTGAGAGCGTCCCCCCCTCAATATTGAAGGTCGTTCCATTCGGGGTCACTTGGGTTTGGGTATCGCTGCCGGGAACGATCGGTTGGGCATGGCTGGGTGGAATGGCAAATATCCCGGAAAGGGAAAGCGTGAATAACCACCCTAGATAGATGCTTCTGATGGGTGAAATCATGGATAGGTCTCTTTTTTATGGGGCATCAAGGATGGGATGAATCCGTTGCCCTTTTCATGAGGTTATATCAAGCGAATCCCTACAGTTTAAAGTTAGTAAAAATCAGAAAGGCTTGGCTTGATCAAGAGGGACTTGTTTTTAGAAAAATCTCAACTTAAACCCAGGGGTTTAACCCTTGAGTTTGACTTGAAACTTTACGGGATACAAAAACTATTAAATTAAATACAGATTCTGGTCGAGAGGGGGATCGGATAGTTTTACAATAAACAAGGTCTAGCTCAACTCCAGCGATCGGTTTGTTTTTCCCCACTGGCATTTGGGTTCACGGTGAATACATGACTTCCATCCTTTATTACTACTCTAACCTACATCGGTTCCCCCCTTTGTGATCGGGTTCGCGCCGAATGCCATCTAGTTGGGTGCGTAGTTTGAGTCATCCGAGTCAACAACTCGCAAATTTCATGGGATTTATTAGGATAAAATTGCAATTATTTGAATGCTACAAAGCTGAAAACCCAAGGTTAAACCAAAATTAATTTCGTGCAGTCATACCGCAAAAAAAAGAAATACGGGGTTTCAAATCCTTTTGGGAAAACCAACCCCGCTTAACACTTGGGGTAAAAGGTGATTCCAATCTCTTAAAAATCTTTACAAATCCCTTTAAAAATTTACCAAGGCTTCAACCCTGATGTAGAGAGGCATTCGTTAACCTAGGACAAGATGCCCGCAATGCGATCGCAAAAGGGATCAAGTGCATCTTCCATCCCCTGTCCCAGGGTAGGGAACGGGACAACCGGCGATTTTTACAAAGTCTTTACAATTGAGGAGGAGTCAATCCTTGATAAATCCCTCCTACACTTAAAGAAGAGTGAGCAATTTGGAACGGGTGCGGCCTTAATGATGAGAACCCCAGCCGGAAAGAAGGCGATCGCCTAGGTCCCCCTCCGATCATCCCCTCCTTCCCATCGCGTTCGCCCTCCAAATGCCGCAAGAGTCTTGGGGAAACATTTTCAACCCATTCCCGGGGACTCAAATGCCACCGACAGAAAGCCAATTCTGAAGTCTCTTTAACCATAATGAAACCCACTCTTGAAACTGTTCCATTTGTTGACCTTACCCAACAACACCAGCCGATTCAAGCCGAAATAGAACGGGCCATCCAAACCGTTATCGAACGCGGAGATTTTGTCCTAGGACAAGCCGTTGGAGAATTTGAAAATACCTTCGCCCAAGCTTGTGGCGTGGAATTCGGCGTGGGAGTTGGCTGTGGGACCGATGCGATCGCCCTGGCCCTCCAGGCAGCCGGAATAGGTCCCACCGATGAAGTCATCCTCCCGGCTAATACCTTTATCGCTACCCTGATCGGCGTCCTGCGCGCCGGGGCCACCCCAGTCCTCGTGGATTGTGACCCTTCCACCGCTTTAATCGACCTAGAAGCCGTAGAAAAAGCCATCACCCCCAAAACGCGCGTTTTGTTGCCGGTCCATCTCTACGGGCAAATGGTCTCCCCTGGACGACTTCAAGAACTCGCCGCAGCCCACAATCTGATTTGCGTTGAAGATGCAGCCCAAGCGCACCTGGCCGAACGAGAAGGACTCCGCCCCGGTGGAATGGGTTTGGCTGCCGCCTTTAGTTTCTACCCCAGTAAAAATCTCGGCTGTTTTGGGGATGGGGGCATGGTCGTCACTGGCGATCGCGAATTGGCTCAAAAATTGCGAAGTTTACGCAATTATGGTGCGCCCAAAAAGTATCTTCATGCCGATCGCGGCACCAATAGCCGTCTGGATACCCTCCAGGCGGCCATCCTCCAGGCCAAACTTCCCTACTTACCGGACTGGAATCACGCCCGAAATGCCTGCGCCCAACAGTACGATGCCTTACTCGAACCCCTCGGCGATCGGGGGATTCTCCCCATCCGCAACCTCAGTGGCAACGGTCACGTTTATCACCTCTACGTTATTCGCATCACCAAAGCGTGCATTCTAAATCGGGACACCCTCCTAGAAAAATTAGGTTCCGAAGGGATTCAAACCGGCATTCATTATCCGTTACCCTGTCATCTGCAACCGGCTTATCAAAATTTAGGCTATCAAGCGGGGGATTTTCCTCAAGCTGAAGCCCTCTGCGAAGAGATTTTGTCCCTCCCCCTCTATCCGGGTTTGAGTCCGGCACAAATTGAGCGGGTGGTGGAGGCGATCGCATTAGCAGTCCGTTAGTTAAATCCTTTCCCCTTCCCCTGTTGTTCCCCCAGATAAAATTATGCAAATTGGGCGTAAAGTTCCTTTTTTAATTGAGCAAAATTACCCCTGGATTTTGATTGGAATCCTCAGCGTACTTTATACTCCCCTCCTCTTCCATTGGTACGACGGGTGGATCAATAAAAGCATCAGTCTCGAACATGAATATTTTAGTCATGGATTAATCGGGCTACCCTTTGCTGCCTATATTTGCTGGCAGGACAAGCGAAAATTATGGCAGAAGTTGCCCCAACAGACTCATCCGTTGGGGGGGATTTTGATGGCGATCGGCGGATTTTTTTATATGACCGGCTTACCCGATTTTGTTAATTTATCCTTCCCCCTCGTCCTCGCCGGAATCTGTTTATGGCTGAAAGGAATCCAGGGGTTAAAACTTCAAACCTTTCCCCTGGTGTTAGTATTATTAGCCACTCCGAACCAAGTTCCCTACTTGATTGCACCTTATACCCTGCCTTTACAAAGTTTTATCGCCGGGTGTGCGGGATTTATTTTATCCCATGTAGGATTTAATGTCACCGTAGAAGGAATTTACCTGTTCGTCAATCAACGAGTAGTAGAAGTCGCGCCGCACTGTGCCGGATTGAAAATGCTCCTCACCAGTTTGTATGTGGCGTTAATGTTGCTCTACTGGACTGGCTCAAATGAGTCGCGGAGCAAAACTACTCTGTTTTTAGCCAGTACCGTGGCGATCGCTGTGATCGGTAATATTATTCGCAATGCCCTTTTGACCTTCTTTCATGGGGCGGGTCACGAACATTGGTTTGAATGGCTTCATGAAGGATGGGGCGGAGACCTCTATTCGGCGGCCATGTTAGGACTGTTAATTCCCACTCTGACCGGAATTGATTGGATTGTTCATTATTTTTCGGTTCCAGTGGAAGACCCCAACTAACTGCCAGTCAGCCCCACCTTCAACCTTCAAGATTATCTAACCCGATCGCTGGGATAAATCACTCAAGATGTCGCCGATGAAAGTCATGTACTTACCCAAATTCCTGCACAATTATTCCCTAGCGCGAGTTGCTTTACTGTTATTTATGTTGGTCCTATTCGCGGTAGGGGCAGTTCCTAGCTACTTCAGTGGAAAATGGGCCTGGGTCTCTCCTCCGAATCTAGTCAATTTGAACGAGTTAAGGAAATTGACCAAGACGGGGTTAAACCTGAATGGATGGGAAACCAGTGCACCCCAGATTGTGAAAATTGGGGGCAGGAATTGGGTGCAACAGAATATTCAGCAAGGCGATCGCTTCGTTGCGGGGCTGTTGTTGCTCAATCAAACGGGTCCGATGCATCAACCGCAAGTGGAGTGGATGGATATCGATGGATTTTGGCGGTGGAAAACAGATTCCGAGCGATCGCTAACCTTCGAGGTCAATCCAGAATCGACCCCTAACCCAGATCAGATAGTTCAGGTAAAAGCCCGATTATTCCGAGGATGGACAACGGCTCAAACCTATGCGATCGCCCAATGGTATAGCTGGCCCACCGGGGGAAATCCCGCCCCCTTTAGCTGGTTCTGGCGCGATCGCCTCGCCCAACTCCAAGGAAACCGCCTTCCCTGGGTCGCCGTTACCGTGATCATTCCCATAGAACCCTTCGGGGAGATAGAATCAGTCCAACCCCTGGTTGAATCCTTAAGTCAAAACATTCAAAGGGCTTTAATCGAAGGTCCCTTTAACCCCCTGACGACCAGGGCAATCCCTGGGGACTCCTGAAACAGTTCCCCTCAACACTGGCGCATCTACGGGAACCCCTATTCACGAACGCACCGGGCCCATAAAGAGGCCGATCCCCCTTGCTGTCGGGATCTCTCATCACAAGCTGGGGGAACCTTCCATTCCCTACCCCACCACCCCTTCACCGGTTTTTGTCATCAGTGATCATGATTGAATCCTCCTCTGTCAGACAGTTTTATCACCTCACTGCCTTGACCCTAGCAGGGCTACATACAGGAGCGACGGTCATGCCCCTAGCCGCAGTGTTGACGCTCGCCTTCAATTCCCGAATACCCGCAGGAATCAGCGCCCCGGTCCCCCCAGAACTCGCCCAAGGGATACCCGGACCCCCTGTTCCTCCGCCTCCGGGTCAACTCCCTGGGGCTACTCCTACCAGCAGCCCTCAACTGAGTCAATTTTGCCAACCCCGTCAAGGATTGCCCGCCCCTACACCTCAGCAGGCAGTCGCCCCCCAACCCTTGACCCCCGCCCCACTCCCCCCTCAAGCCCCACCTCCAGTCCCCCCAGCCCCTCCCGCAGCAGCCGTCTCTCAACCCAACCCCTTCCTAGAGACCCCCTCCATCATTCCCGTCAGCCAATTTCCTCCGGAATCCTACCAACTTGCCCCTGGGGATCAGATCGTCATTGATGTCCAACCCTATCAAAACATCAGCATTCAAACCGTCGTGAATCCCCAAGGGCAAATCGTCATGCAGTTATTAGGACCTGTAGAGATTTCCGGGTTAACGGCAGAGCAAGCTCAACAAAGGATTCAAGCCGGTTTAAATCAATTTTTAGTCGATCCCCGAGTCAATGTCGCTTTAATTGCCAAACGTCCGGTGAATATTACCGTCACCGGAGAAGTCACCCAACCGGGGTTTTATGCATTCCCGGCAGAAAATGCCCGAATTTCCGAAGTTTTAGCAGCAGTGGGCGGCACGACACCGGGATCCGACCTCACCTCCATCCTGATCCGACGTCCCCTGGGCGATGGCCGGTTTTGGCAACAACGCCTCAACCTGTTGGTTTCCCTGCAAGCAGGCAGTCCCCCGCCGGATCTCTTGCTGCAAGAAGGGGATATCCTGATTGTCCCCAAACAATCCTTAAGTGAAGCGCAGATTAATGACAGCAACATCGTGGCGCGATCGCGCCTCTCTCCGCCCCAAGCTGTCGGCATCCGCGTCATTGGCGAAGTCACTCGTCCGGGGTTTTATAATCTCCCCCCCTCAGTCAATCCCATCCAAGATGCCTTAGTGATTGCTGGGGGGTCTACACCCGCTGCTGACCTGCGATCGGTCCGAGTGCGACGAGTCCTCACTGATGGACAGATGAGCGAGGAAACCGTTGACCTCTATACTCCCTTACAAACCGGCGCACCCTTTCCCGAACTGCGCCTCGGCAATGGCGATATCATCATCGTCCCCACCCTCGATTTAAACGACGCCGCCTTTAACTACAACAACAACGTCGTTTCTAACTCCACCTTAACCACCCCCCAACCCGTCGGCATTACCATCGTCGGCGAAGTCACCCAACCCGGATTCTATATCCTCCCCGCTTCCCCCCGTCCCATTCCTACTGCATTACAGACTGCCGGGGGAACCACTCCCGTAGCTGATTTGCGAGGGGTTCGGGTGCGGCGAACCCTGCCCGATGGTCGCGTCAGCGAAGAATCCATCAATTTACTCTCCTCATTACAAGGCAGTAACTCCTTCCCCGATCTCCGATTAGCCAATGGGGATGTGCTGATCATCCCGAAACTCGGGTTAGAAGAAGCCCGGACTTATGACAGTAACGTTGTTTCCACTTCTACCCTAGCCGCCCAACAGCCTGTTGCCATTACAGTCCTGGGAGAAGTAGCCGCACCTGGATTTCATGTGGTTCCTCCTTCCCTGAGTCCCATTCCCACGGCGTTGCAGGCGGCAGGTGGGATTACGACTGCCGCAGACTTGCGGACGGTCCTGATCTGTCGGGTGATGGCAAATGGGACCGTCAGTGAAGAACGGGTTAACCTCTATGCCTCCCTGGAAACCGGCAGCGCTTTACCGGATTTACGCCTAGGAAATGGTGATGTGGTGATTGTCCCCAAATTGGGATTAAACCAGGATCCGGGGTATAACCCGCGCATCGTCGCTGAATCCACCTTAGCTGCGGCCATTCCGGTCAATGTGACGATTCTTGGAGAAGTGGCACAACCGGGATTTTTTACCCTTCCCCCGTCCAATCGTCCCGTTGCCGATGCGATGTTACTGGCTGGAGGAATTACCTCGAATGCTGATTTGCGATCGGTTCGCATCCGTCGGGTTTTGGATAATGGAGGAATTTCCGAAGAAGTCCTAGACCTGTACACCCCCCTGCTAACTGGGGCTGAACTTCCCGAACTCCGATTAGCCAATGGAGATGTGGTCTTCATTCCGACTATAGAAAGCAGCACTGATGAATATTACGATCGCGTCCTCGTTTCTCGTTCAAACCTAGCTGTACCCCAGATTGTCGTTCGCGTTTTGAGCTATCCGGCAGGGGGCATTAGCGTTGTTCCCGTCCCCAGTGGCAGTACCTTTGCGGATATTTTGAATGCGGTTCCCCTCCTGAGTGCAGACCTGAACAATATTGCGCTGATCCGCTTCGATCCCGAACAAGGTAAAGCGGTGACTCGGGAAATCAATGCCCAAGAACTCTTGCGCGGGGATCTGGCTCAAAATGTCCCGTTAGAAAATAATGATGTAATTGTCATTGGTCGCAATCTGGTGGGAAAAATCACCTATGCCCTGGGGACCTTTACTCAACCCTTCCGGGATGTTCTGGGATTTTTACTGTTTTTTGATTCTTTGAGAGATAGTGCCACACTTCTCTTTGGACCTGATGGGGATGACAATGAAAATAATACAAATAATTAAGAAGCCCCGGACGGAATTATGGTAGAATCAAGAGAGGGTCTCTACAGCCCGTCTCAATCAGACCCTAGAATTGAGGGGTCTAAGCATCTGCTCTCCTTTGGAGTATTAGGGAAAGCCGATGCTGATCTTCCCAAAAGAATTATCCAATTGATTTAG
>CAYUEH010000043.1:0-17002 GCA_964442465.1 uncultured Laspinema sp.
GGCGCATAAAAGCGATCGAGTTCCAAAATGTGAAACTGATTTTCCACTAAACTTTGAATCGGACGATTCAGATGACATCCATCCCCCACAATTTTTTGCAGAGGCGTGAGGAAATTTTGCCACCCTTGAATCTTCGGCTCCTCACTCAATCCATGCTCCAAAAAGAAGAATTTTCCCGTAGATTTGAGAACTCGGTGAATTTCTGCTAAAGCCCGTTCCACTTGAACAATACTACACAAAGTCCAAGTGCTCACCACACTATCAAAACTCTCATCGGGAAAGGGTAAATTCTCGCCACTAATCATCCGAACTTCTACCTCGATATTCGACGATTCAATCCGGTTTTGGGCCAACTGATTCATCCCTGGATTCGGGTCTACTGTGGTGAGTTTTTGGACGGTTTCGGGATAATGAGGCAAGTTTAATCCAGTCCCAAACCCAATTTCTAAAACATGGCCAGAAACTTCAGATAAAACCGCTTCTCTATACTGGGAAATTCGGGGATCTGACATGGTAATATCCAGCAGCTTGGGGAGAATAACTTGTGAATAAAGTTTCATGGTTAATTAAAAGAATTGGGACTGTCTTATTTCATTATAGCCGATGAAAATCACCCCTGAAATTAAGGTATAATCATCAGGCTATGTTAACCGAGGAGTGATGGAACTTATTCCACTTTGACTAAAGTTAAGGCTTTGATTAACTCTTCGAGACGAATGGGTTTGGTGATGTAATCATCCATTCCTGCCGCGAGACAGATTTCCCGATCGCCTTGCATAGCATTGGCAGTCATGGCAATAATTCTCGGCTTATTTAAGTGTAAGCGATCGGCATATTTTTGACAAATTTGACGAGTTGCTTCTAACCCATCCATTTCGGGCATTTGCACATCCATGAGAATGACATCGTAGGATAGCCGATGTAAGGCTTCTAAGACTTCGAGTCCATTGTTAGCGACATCCGCCCGATATCCCATGCGGTCCAAGATTCTGAGGGCCACTTTCTGGTTGACAATATTATCCTCGGCTAATAGAATCCGTAAAGGAATTCGCTTGGCCATGTCCGCATCAATTAGAGACTTCTTGGACCGGGGGTTAGGCTCATATTTGACGGGACTATTGGAGGGGGTTTCATTCAAAACTTGAATTAAGGTATTATACAGTTGAGACTGTTTAATGGGTTTATTAATAAATGCCGAAAATTGAACAGAAATTCCATCCACTTCTAACGATTCAGGTTTACCCATTGAGGTGAACATCACCAAGGGAAGGGATTGCCATTGGGGTTGGCTTTGAATCCGGGCGGCGAGGGTTAATCCATCCATTTCGGGCATTTGCATATCCAAAATGGCGAGGTCAAAATGATTGCTGACTTCTAAAAGGGCTAAGGCTTCGGAACCCGATGCAGCATTGTGGGGGAACATTCCCCAATTTTGAGTTTGTTTGAGCAAAATTTGTCGATTGGTGGCGTTATCATCGACGATGAGCAGTTTTTTACCTTTAAGCAGGGGCCGATCGCTGTGGTGATCGTCGGGGGAATGGCTGGCCTGGGGGTTGGAGTGAGCAATTAAGGTAAAGTAAAAGGTAGAACCCACTCCTTCCTCACTTTCAATCCACATTCGACCCCCCATTAATTCGCTTAAGCGCTTGCAAATTGCCAGTCCTAGTCCAGTCCCGCCAAACTGACGAGTGGTAGAGGCATCGACTTGAGAAAAGGGCAGAAAGAGGCGATCGAGACGATGGGGGGGAATCCCAATTCCCGTATCGCGAATGGAAAATTGGAACTCGTAAGCAACCGGGGGGGACTGATCCGGCGATCGCAACTGTAAACCCGGGGAAGTTTCCCCATTCGCCGGATTTGCGGTGACTAAAGGGGTGGCAAGTTCGCCTTGAGAATCCAAAGAGGTGAACCGGGTAGCACTCACGGATACAACAATTTCCCCGGTTTGGGTAAATTTGACCGCGTTGCCAATTAAATTGACTAAAATTTGCCGCAACCGAGTGACATCGGAGATAATTTGTTTGGGGGTGTTGAGTTCGATTTGATATAATAATTCCAGCCCTTTTTCAGCAGATTTGGGGGCAAACAAATCTAAGGCCTCTTCGATGCAAGTTTGCAGGTTAAAGGGATGATTTTCCAGTTCGAGTTTGCCGGACTCAATTTTAGAAAAGTCGAGGATATCATTAATAATCGTCAGTAAAGCATCGCCACTGGTGCGAATGGTATCAATATAATCCCGCTGTTCCTCGGTTAAATTCATATCCAGTAATAAGCCGGTCATGCCAATCACGGCATTCATGGGAGTGCGGATTTCGTGACTCATGGTGGCGAGGAATTCACTTTTGGCACGGTTAGCGACTTCAGCGGATTCTCGGGCTTGTTTTAAGGCTTGATTTTGCTCGGCGAGTTGCGATCGCGCGGCGCGTTCCCGAACCAGTAATTCCGATTGCGCTAAGGCAATGCCGAGTTGTACTGCCACGGCTTCGAGGAGTTCAATTTCCTGGGGTTCCCAATGGCGGAAGCGATCGCATTGATGGAAGCCAATGGTCCCATTCGGTTCCCCTTGATAGGAGGTGCGAACGGCTAACATGGACTTAATTTGAACTTGATGGCATAGGGGGAGTGCCTCTCGGAGCAAGGGGTCAATATTCACATCATCCGATGCCACGGCGCGATCGAGGGCAAACACCTTTTGAATGTAGGGATTCCCTTCCACCGGAATGTTAAAGCCCATCATCGATGGATATCCAGGCTCAACATATTCTGCCACGGTATCTACGGTGCTTGCTTCCGGGGTATAAGAGAGAATCACACAACGATTGAGGTGAAAACCGCGACCCATTAAAGCCGTCGCCGTTTGTAAAATTTGGTGAGAATCTAAACTTTGGCGAATTTCACGGGTAATTTGCCCGAGTAACAACGTGCGTTGGTATTCAGCCCGAAATGCATTCTGGGTATTATCCCGTTCGATTTCTCCTCCAATCCATTGAGCCATCAAGGTTAGCAGTTGGCGATCGCTATCCTTAAAGGGGGTATCCCGGGGGGTGTGGCTGGCAAAGCTCAGAGTTCCATAAACCTCGGAGGCAACGACAATCGGCGTGCCAATATAGGATTGGAGTTTACGGACTTGATAGGCGCTATGGGTTTGCCAAACCTCAGATTCGGCAGCGGATTCGATACAGAGTGTAGCTTGTTCGGAGAGGGTAGCAGCGTCATAGGTTTGACTTAAATTGAATGCATCCCCGGGAAACAGTTTAAACACACTGGTGGGAGGATAGCAAGCGGCGAGGATCTCGATGCGATCGCCCTCGACGCGCCCTAACATCCCCAGTTCTAACTTAAATTGCTCCGAACCCATTGCTAACATCCGATCGAGACGCTCTTGCAAGCTCAAATCGACTGCTGCTTGCACCTCAATCAGCGATCGCAATGCCGCCTCGGTTTCGCCCTGTTGCGCTTCGACAGCCTTGCGATCGCTGATGTCGCTGGCAATCCCCAAAAATCCGGTAATTTCCCCCTGGCGATCGCGTAGGGTCGAAATAGATAACAACACCGGAAACCGACTACCATCTTTGCGAATATAAGACCATTCATATTCGTCCGGTTTCCCGCGCTGGATTTTGGCCGTAAACACATCAAAACCGGGGGCGATCTCCACCCCCAGTTCTTCAGACAGTTCCTGCGCCCTCTGAACCACTTCCTTATGGTCATGAAGAATTGCCGGAGTCATTTTCCCGACCATTTCCTCGGCAGTATAACCCAGCCAGCGTTCAGCGGTGGCATTAAATGTATAAATAATCCCATCAATCCCGGTGGAGATAATCGAGTAGTTGGCACTATCTAAAATAGCCTGTTGCAGAGTGATGGTTTCTTCCAGGCTATCCTCACCGGACTGTTGTTGACCCGGGTTGGGAAAAGCGGTGGCAGGAGGGTTCACCACGTCGGTGGGATGGGGGGATTGCGGGCGATCGCCGGACGGATCCGGGCAATCATTCTCCTGGACTAGGGCGATGGTTTTGCCGGTGAATTGGTCAACAATCTGACGGACCACCACTGCCTGGGGTCCTACAGCAGTTTTCTCCGGTAACGCCTTCCCCGGCATCAGGGGGTTGACAACCCCTCGGTGACGGAGAATCTCCGGACTCACCCCCTCTACCAACAGGGCCAAACGTCCTTCGTCTATCTCCATCCCAGAACAGAGACAGGGAATCTGCACTGCTTCTCCCTGGGGGTAAAATGTCCATTGTTCGATCGCCGTTTCCCCAGACTTCAACCGTTTGCAATAGCCCGTTAATCGGGGACGGGTTGCCCCTAAAATTTCCCGGAAATCTCGCTGTCTGAGTTCTTCCAAGCTCGCTACACCCCAGAGTTGCAAAGCGGCAGGGTTCGCCCACCACAGTTGTAATTGTTCGAGATCGAACAGCCAAATGGGCGATCGCAAGACAGACAAGCAAGAGGGCAGTTTAAATGGAGTCACGACAGTTTTGTTGATTTCAATAGATGATTAATTTAGGAGTTCATCCCGCTCAGAATTCTGTTTGCAATGGTTTAATAGACCTCTTGCAAGATAACGGATTGATCCCCCCAACCCCCTGGGAGATCCCTGACAAGAGTAGGGTTGTTACATTCAGGGGGATTTTCCTCACATTTAAGATGACTTCCGGTCCCCGGACCTGGCCAAGCTCCGGGGAGCATCAGGTGGAGTTCAGCGTAAAAAGCCTACGGTTGTAAGCTACCCCCCTCCCCCGTCTAGGTTTTTCACAAAAATGTTGTCAACCTGACTCCGTAACCTTGAACCCTGAATCAATTGCGCAATTTGTAAACAAGATAGCCTGAAACCGGCTTAACTTATCGAGGGGGGAGAGATTGAGTGCAAGTTCCCAGGTGCTCAACCTGAGATTCTAAATTCAACAACAAGGGGATGATCGCTTCAAACACCTGGTCCCTGACTTGCTCTTCGATTTGGCGGGAAATGGCCCCGATCGCCCGAGCACCCATATTCAGGCTGGCTCCTTTAATCCGATGAGCTTTTAACGCAACCGTACTCCAATCCTGGCGATCGCAGGCGGAACGAATCACTTCAATATCCCCCCGCAGGCTATCCACAAAGGCTCGAAGTAGGCGTTCTTGTAATTCTAGTTTACCTCGGGAAATCTCCTGGAGACGCTTCCAATCCAGGGGTGAATCTTCCAGGGTTCCCTGGGGTAAATCTCTCTGAGATAAGGATTCCGGTGGTTCCAAGGGGTGAGAACTGCTCACCCCCTGATTGAGAGTGACTTGCTCTTGGGGGTTCTCGGTCAAATGGGACTCGGGAGACTGACGGGGGATAATCTGGGGAATCCAGCGATCGAGTGCCGACTGTAATTGTTCGAGGAGGACGGGTTTGCTAACGTAGTCATCCATTCCCGCCTCCAGACACTTGTGGCGATCGCTATTCAGAGCATGAGCAGTCAGGGCGATGACGATGGTATGACGGCGGTTGCCTTCGCGCTGCCGGAGTTCTCGGGTGACTTCATAGCCATCTTTTAGGGGCATCTGACAATCCATAAATACCAGATCATAATCTTCACGGGCAAGGCGATCGAGGGCTTCGAGACCATTATTGACACAATCAGCATGGTAGCCCAAGGTATTGAGTTGAGAGACAATCACTTGTTGATTGATCTCGTGATCTTCGGCGATTAAGATTTTAATGGGGGACAAAGGGGGAGGGGCCAAGGAGAAGGCGGAGTCAGAGAAGGGGTCTCCCGAAACCCCTTGGGGGCGATCGCCCACAGCCACCTGGGGAGATAAAACCTGCTGCAAACTTTCCACAAACTGAGACCCCCGTAGGGGTTTGATGATATAAGCGCTGATCCAATGGGGGGCTAAGGCTTCGGCGATCGCCCGTTGATTAAACTGAGCTAAGGCGATCGTCCGGGTTGTCGCCAAATTGGGTTCCTGTTTAAGCGCTTGTAACAGGATTGAGCGATCGCCCTCCAGGAGGTTCACACTCGCCAGGAGTGCATGGTAGGGAGTTCCCATTGCTGCCGCTGCGCGCAAGGTACTCAGGGCGCTCTGGGGGTCCATGACTTGATCCACCGTAATTCCCCAGCGATCGGCAAAATGCTGCACCGACTGACGATGCATGGCACTCTCATCGGCAACCAGCAGTTTGAGAGACTCCATCTCCAAGGTTGTCCCCCGGGAATTTTCGGGTTTTGTGGGATTTTGCTGTACCGGCAAGGTAACGGTAAACCAAAAGGTTGACCCCTGATGTAATTCGCTTTCGACGCCAATTTCGCCCTGCATCAGTTCCACCAATTGTTTAGAGATAGCCAATCCTAACCCAGTCCCGCCATACTGGCGAGTGGAGGAACTATCCACTTGGGAAAAGGATTGAAACAACTTGGTTTGATCCTGGGGTAAAATCCCAATCCCCGTATCGGTGACAGCAAATCGCAGGGTGACGGGATTGCGCTGCGCCGGGGGGAGGGAATCTGCCCCCTTTGAGGGGGAATCTTCACAGACGGCACTCACAGCGATCGCCACTTCTCCAACTTCGGTAAATTTAATCGCATTATTGACTAAGTTCAGCAAAATCTGACGCAACCGTGCCGGATCTCCAAACAGATGGCGAGGAACATTGCGATCGATGCAAATCCCCAAATCGAGTCCCTTCTCCTGGGCGGGAGCTACCATTAAATCTACCACGGATTCTATACATTCATCTAACTCAAAATCAATCGGGTTAAGATGCATTTCTCGCGCTTCTAACTTAGAAAAGTCGAGAATATCGTTAATCACCGTTAATAGATGTTCGGCACTGGAAAAAATCGTTTGAGCATAATGTTTTTGTTGCGGGTTTAATTCCGTTGCTAGGAGCAATCCCGTCATCCCAAGTACCCCATTCATCGGGGTGCGGATTTCATGACTCATACTGGCTAGAAATTCACTTTTGGCCCGATTCGCGGCAACGGCAGCCTGTTTCATCTGGGCTAAAATGATGTTTTGTTTCGCCAGCTTTTGGGAGATGCGGGTTTGCTCCGCCAGCAGTTGCGCTTGAGACAGGGCAATGCTGACTTGATTGGCAAGTTGTTGCAGCAGTTCGGTTTCAAATTGTGTCCACTGGCGCGGGGTGGAGCATTGATGGGCAATTAGTAATCCCCATAATCGTTCCCGCAGGGGTTCCTCGGGGGCATCCCTTTGGAGTAATGGCACCACGAGGTTGGATTTGACCCCGATTCGTCTGAGCAAGTCCCGATAGCAAGGGTGAATCTCTGCTGACTCGACATCACAGATGGCATTAACTCGCCCCTGTTTGTATTGTTCTAAATAGGTTGTGGGAAAGCAGGTATCGGTAATCTGATTTCCTAACAGGGGTTGACAGGTTTCAACGACGGCTTCTTTGACCACAATTCCTGTTCCATCCGCCATCAGTTGAAAGACGATCGCCCGATCGGCGTGGAGAACTTGTCGGACTTCTTCAACGGTGGTTTGGAGAATTTCTCCAATATCTAAGGATTGCCGAATTTTGATGGTCAATTCCGCAAAGAGTTGAGCACGTTGATTCTGCTTGATAATTTCCTCCTGGGCTTCTACCCAATCGGTAATGTCTTCAGAAATTCCCATGAGATATTGAGGGGTGTTAGTTTGATTGATAATGGGGACTTTACGGGTATGAAGCAATCTCATCCCTTGATGTGGAGTCTGAACGGTTTCTAAGGGAATATCTGCCATTTGTTGGGTTAAGAGGACTTGGCGATCGCTTTGAGTGAAAAAATCGGCTTCTTCTGGATGAAACAGATCATAGTCGGTTTTGCCTAACACTTGCTCTTGGGAATAGCCAAATTGTTGTTCACTGGCTTTATTCCACCGAATAAATTCCAAGGTTTTGGCATCTTTGATAAATAAGCCAAGGGGCATATTTTCAATGACTGAGTTGAGAAAGGTTTTGGTTTGTGCTAATTCGGCTTCAACGTCTCGACAGTGGCTGATCTCGAATCGCGATCCGTCGCGGGGAGGTTGGCGATCGCGAATTTCCTCGGGAGTGGTGGGTTGTGGCGGTTCGCTGATCCCCGGTTTGATCTCCGGGGAATGAGGGATGGCGCTGACTAGGATCAGGTTACCGATCGCTGTCGCAATTGCCAGGGAGTCCCGATCGAGTCCGAAAAATGAGGGGGCGATTCCCACCCCATCTAAAAGGCTCAGGAGGATGAGGCTAACCCCTGGTGTGACAGCGAGGATCCAGAGGACCTGGGTTGAGATCGCCCTTCCCCTGATTTGATGCTGCACTCTGAATATGTCCCGTTTCATGACTTCACCCCTAATAACCTCAACTGCGATCCCAGAGGCGATCGCCATCACCAACAGGGACAGCATTATCCTAACCTCCCCGGCAAATGCCTGGTTCCTCGTCCCTCCGATGGGTTCTGTTAAGTACATTCCAATCCACCAAACTAAGGCGATCGCGGCACCCCTTCTCCACCCGCCTCGGTGCGATCGCGCTTCGGTCTTCCTTTTTCCTTTGAGGGCGATCATGAAATCAAACACCGCGATCGCCATCCCAATTGACAGCCCAACTATGTGAGGATCGTAGCTGCTGCCGGTTAACATAGTCTCGCTATCGCGATTAATTCCCATTCCCTGGAGCATACAAATCACTTTAACATTGAGTACATTTCACGGATCACAGGCAGGGAACTTCGTTCTCGCCTTCCTCTCCTTTTCTCTCCCTTTTTCTCAACTTTTGATACCCGTCGGCTTCGGGTTTTCAGTCCTTCCCCCGAAAGGCGTAATCTATTTCTCCCCAGTCAGCCTTTTAATCTACCTTTAGCCAGATGACGCTCATTGTTTATCTTTTACCAAGAGTTTAGCTTTTGACTAAGTTCGCCACTAATTTTAACCGATCTATCTAAGACTTGAAAATTAATAAAATCTTAAATTTTATTGAGTGACCTCACTTTCGTGATGCGAATAACCTATCTTAAACCAGATAAAATCTTGGCGAAAAAGAGTAGTTTAAGTTACACTTTAATCCCCTAAAGTCTGTTATCTATTATTCCGCTTTTGAGAGATTTATTCACGAATTTTCCCGACTTTTCTCCTCGGGTTTCCCATAGTCTGACCGCCGCATCCTCAGTTGAATATCTTCCAGTAACTTGCGATTCACCGCCAATAAATCAGCCACCAAACCCAAAATAATAAGCTGCACCCCAATCAGAATTAAAATAGCCGCTAAAATCAAGCTGGGAATTCGGGTCCGGTCAGTTCCCATTAAAAAGAACCCTAACCATCGCATCCCCAATGCCACCCCTAAACCCAAGGGGAAACTTCCCAGCAGCAGGAAGAACCGCAGGGGTTTATAAGTCATGAAAATTCTAAAAATAGTTAAAATAGACCGATGAATATAACTCGGAATACTCTTGACTAATCGAGAAGGTCGTAACTCTCCATTGGTGCGGATGGGAACCGAAGTAATCGCCATCCCTTTCTGTCCCGCTTGAATAATCGTTTCTAAGGTATAGGTATATTGATTAAACACATTTAACTGCATCGCCGCTTCCCGACTAAAAGCTCGAAAGCCACTCGGTGCATCGGGGATTCTCGTATTACTCGCCAGCCGCACCACCCAACTCCCCAAGCGTTGTAAGAATTTTTTAGTGGGGGAAAAATGTTTAATATCTTGAATCGGTCGCGCCCCAATCACAATTTCCGCAGTTCCTAATACAATAGGGTGAATCAAAGCCGGAATATCTTCAGCACAATATTGATTATCGGCATCGGTATTGACAATAATATCAGCCCCAGCTTTTAGAGACGATTCTAATCCCGCCATAAATGCCTTGGCTAAACCTTGATTATTGGCAAGGCGAACAATGTGATCCACCCCACAAGCTTTGGCGACTTCTACCGTGCGATCGCGACTGCCATCATCAATCACCAACCACTCAATTTCATCAATCCCCGGTAACTGACGCGGCAGTTCACTCAGGGTAAGTCCCAGGGTCTGTTCTTCGTTATAACAGGGAATTTGAATAATCAGTTTCGTCATAGCATCCTTGCAGGTTTAGCGCTTAAATTTTAGCGCTTGGAGGGCAAGTTGGGGAAGATGGGGAAGATGGGGGAGATGGGGGAGATGTTCGTAGTAACGACTTCAGTCGTTACCGCGTGACGAAAGCGGATGCCAAGTCACGCCCCAATGTCAGGTTCTGTCTCCAGTTCCCAAGCAGGCAAGGCGGTAGACCCTCAGATTGCTCGTGTTATGGCGGATGCCATAACACGAGAGCAACGACTGAAGTCGGGACGTTGAACATCTCCCCTATCTCCCCATTCTCCCCATCTGCTATGATTAAAGCGACATAACACTCAAGTGCCAAACCATACACCCGCTAACTGCAACAGACAGATTATGCCGCTCTATACTTATTTCTGTCCTAGTACCAATCAAAAACTGGACGTAACTCACTCCATTAAAGAGAAAGCGCAAACTTGGGGAGAATTGTGCCAGTTGGCAAACCTCGAACCGGGGGAAACCCCTCTATCTGCACCCGTGCGACGGTTGATCTGCGCCCCGGCGGTGATGTTTCCCACTGGCAACAGTGAACTCAAAAGTCACGGGTTCAGCAAGTTGGTGAAACGGGACGATGGGGTTTATGAAAATGTCACGGCAACCGATGGAGAAAGTCGGATTGTCCGACCCGGCGATCGCAGTACCTATCCTGATTTGAAAAAGAAAATAGGCGACTAAATCTATTCCATCAGATAGTTTTATGCAAGAGTTGAGAGGGGAATACTCAGCTCTTTTTTAGCGGTCTTCTGGATTGATCTGAACCATTGCCCAAGTGGTATAAGTACCAATCGGACTCCAAATCATATAAGGAATTAATAAAACCACCGCCCAAATTGAAACCTGCCAAACACTTAAAGCTAATAAATAACTCAGTAATCCTCCAGTCGCGCCAATAATTGTCCCCACGGTGAGACTTCGCAATTTACACATCACCGGGGTATAAGAAATTGTGACAATTTCTAAGACTAAATAAAACCCCATTAAAACCCAATTCAGTTGACTTCCTGGGTCAGCTTCCCAAACTAAATAAGCGGACCAACCCCCACCGATAAAAATGACCGTCCAAATGATGGGAATTGCTCGTTCAAAAGTCAACCATTGCGGACGCTGCAACCGATTAAACCAGCGAATATCGGCCCCGGTCAATGCACTCCCCAGACCGGCCACTAAAATGGCGATCGCCCCAATAATCATCCAAGACTGAATCATAACTCCCCACCTCCATACCATCCCATAGTTTCCTCTCCAGTATATCCTAAATTTTCATTTCTTAATAACAAACTCCCTATTTCTCTTAAGTTCGTAGTAACGACTTCAGTCGTTATCCCCAAACCAAGAAACAATCATCCAAGAGAATACAACCAACCATCTCGCGCACAAATTCTAACAATCCCATCCCAAACAATTGGGGTTGCTTCAAACGAAACCCCGGGTAAAAAATGTCCTGATTTTTCAACTTTTACCTGATAGAAATCTCCCCGTTGATTCGGGACGGTATTCCCTCGATCGCCCGGGGATTCTTCAAAATGTAAATCAAACAAATACACCCCATTATATCCTGCCGCAATCAACTTATTACCATCGGTAAAAATCGGAGTAGAAATCGACCCTCCAATATTCACTTTAAATACAATCACCGGCGTTTCATAGTCTTGGTTCAACCAAGGCCCCTTAACTTGTTGACCCGTAACTTGACTTTGCGACCCGAGATAAAGATAACCATCGATCGCACTCGTAGCAAATAAAGCTGGAAATTCTCCATTATTATTATATTCATCATTGAGAGCAACCGAACCAATAATTCCCCCTTGCCATCCACTAAAATTGCGATTTCCTGTGGGGAAAAACCACTGAACCGCCTTTTCTTCCGGTTGATTGGGGTCAAGTTTTAAAACTCCCCCTTGGCCGGGAATATATTGCCGCTCAATGGCACAGAAGAGATGATTATCCTTAGAAATAGCCACGCTGCCATCAATGTCGGAGCCGGTGAAGAAATCCCAGATAATTTTTTTTGTTTCTATATTGATGCCATAAATATGACCCGAACCAGCGGCGACAAACAGTCGATTCCCGAGTCGGGCGGGGGAAGATTCTGTGACGAGATTGCCGCCTTGGCGCAGACTATCTTGAGGGTCATAGAGTTGAACTTCGCCTAAAATTTCCGGTTGACGAATGCCGGATTTCAGGGTGGCGGCATCGGTGGCACTATTCAGAAAATACCCAATGCCATTTTCTCCCGAATTGAATAAAACTCCATTGCCTAAATCTAAGGCACTACTATCATTATCCCGACTATAACTAGCGGTTTTTCTAATATCCAGTTTCCAGAGTTCTTGGCCGGTTCTAAAGGAAATGGCGCGAAAGCTGGGAATGGGACCGGAGGAGTTGAGCGAATTTTGAATGCCTAACCGACTGCCTTGGAGGATGACAATGCGATTTTCTTCCGGGGCTTTTTCATCGATATAAAGACTGGCACTCCCTTTAATCACATCATCAAACTGATAGCGCCATAAGACTTCGTTGGTGGCAATATCAATTTTTCTTAAACTGTGATCATAAGCGCCAATGGTGAGATAAACTTTGCCTTGGTCTCGGGTGAGGGTGGGTTGTCCTGTCCATCCGGCACCACTCCAGGTTCGCCAGGAGGTGCCGACGCGGGTTCTGCCGGTGCCTAGGGCAAATTTATCGAGGAGATTTAATCCTTGGGGAATTCCTCTGCCATAAAATCGCCGGGAGTCGTTGCCGAGAAAGGTGGGAATTAATAATTCGGTGTCGGGAGATAGTCCAGCGATCGCCTCGTTGACGGTTTCGGTAACGGTGGGTAACAACTTCCTCGGGGATGCAGTGGGGGTGGGGGTGCGACATCCTTGGAGAATGGGCGGTAGTGAAGAACCCATTAAAAAGAGCAGGGCGTTTTTGTTAAAGGTTCGCCGGTTCAAAGTCATGGGTAAAAAGGTTAAAATTTAAAAGGGTTGGACCGATCGCCAGGGAACGAAACCATGAGTGGGAAGTGGGTCTATGACCCAGACTGCTCCAAAGACGATCGCTGAGTCTAGGTCTGTCTGTAGACCTCTTGCAAAATACTGGAGAGATCCCCCCAACCCCCCTTAAGAAGGGGGCTTTTGAGAAGGTTGCAACAAGTCTAGTGGCGATGAAAATTGAGCAAGGCTATCTCATCGTACCGGAAACGGTAAGGCGATCGCCCCAGAAAATGGAACTGCTAGGGTCTAGCAACGTCTACAAATTCTATATTTTGATTGCATATTTTGAGTCCATACTGCGAGAATTAAAGGCATGAAACCACAGAGGTTATTATTGAGTATTCTCACGGCGGGGGCGATCGCCACATCGGGTCTGGGGAGTCCCCCCTTTTCCCCTGTTGCCACCGCCTTTAGCGCCGATGAACAAACCAGCATCAATGTCTACCAACAGGCGAGTCCTTCGGTGGTGACCATCCGGGTGGGTAGAGGTGCAGGGTCTGGAAGTATTATCAGTGCAGATGGCCTCGTTTTAACCAATGATCATGTGGTGAGTTCGGCGCGCAATGGCAGAGTGGAGGTGCTCACCAGTACGGGAGAGACTTACACCGGGGATGTGATTGCCACCGATCGCCGCAATGATTTAGCCTTAGTCCGACTCCGAACCAGCGATCGCCTGCCTGCGTTACGGGTGGCGAGTCGAGATGGGATCCGGGTCGGTCAACGGGTTTATGCGATCGGTAGTCCCTTTGGACTCTCGGGAACCTTTACCACCGGAATTCTCAGCCGCATTGCTGATAACGGGGATTTACAAACCGATGCCGCCATCAATCCCGGTAATTCGGGCGGTCCTTTGCTCAATTCCAATGGAGAACTCATTGGGGTGAATAAAGCGATTTTAAGCCCCAATCGTGGGGGTAATATTGGGATTGGGTTTGCGACGAGTGCTACAGTTGCCCAGGATTTCATCGCTGCTAATCGGTCCCGAACTGTGGCTCAAGGGACTTCTAGGACGCCATCCCCCTCCCGATCGCCGGACCGATCGCCCTCTCGGTCCACTTCTCCCCCGCCTCGGTTAGGGGTGGAGGTGAATGCGGGTTTAGTGATTCAGTCTGTGGAACGGGGTTCTCCGGCAGCGCGAATTGGATTGCGGTCCGGCGATCGCCTGTTAGGGGTGAATGGCACTCGGTTACGGCGGATCGAGCAACTGTTGGCGTTTTTAAATACCCATCCAAATTCGGCAGTGTTCACCATCAGTCGCGGACGGCGAGTGGCCAATGTGCGCGTGAATTTTTAAGGGGCCACTGCCAGAACCATGTCGCTTCAATGCACAAAACCCCAGCATTTTGCTGGGGTTTTGTGGTTCATTTTTTTAGGTGAGGAGATAGGCAGAGGAATTTTCCACTGCCGAGAACCGGATGTTAGAAGTAGCGGATCATCAGGGGAACTAAGGCTTCCATCGTTTGTCCGGTGATGCGATCGCGGACTCGCGCTTGGCGGAAGGCGGTGCGTCCAGTATAGGAGAAAATACTTTTAGAACTCATATCGCCAATTAATTCAACTAATTCATAACGGCCATCAGAACTGCTGTCGGTGGTGATAATATTTCCCCGAGAGGCGCGACCCCCAGTGCGATCGAGAATCACTGGCAAAGAACGAATCACCGGATAGGTGATGCCTTGGTAGGTGATCATGCGTTCGGTCAGGGCTTGGAGGGGTCTTTGAGCCGATGCCGCTTGTGGGAAGCTGAAACCAGAGGCTAGGACCAGTCCGATACCCAATAAAATGGCTTGAAGTTTGGCGGAATTTTTCATGGATTTTAAGGGAAAAGGATCGACGAATCATTACAAAATCATCCCTCTTCAGCATTTAGCCAAATTGGGATGTTTCTTTTCTCGTGGATTGACCCCCTGGGGGTCTGAAAAGTTCCAAGTGCCAACATCCGTCGGGGGTTTTTCTCAAGGCGTGGCGATCGCCTTCCTAGAAAGGGTGACAAATTATCAACAAATGTTGACTTGAGGGCCAACCCATTACGGGTTAGATTGCCAATTTTCGTTATCAATCACACTGGGGCGATCGGCCTGATTCGGAAACAATTCCCCGAACCCCCGTTCCCGTTGAGTTGGGGTTTCATCGGACCAACTCCACATACTTTCATAGAAAAAGAAAGATACTCCCGCAAATCCTTTTTCCCGAACTACTTCCACCTGTTCTTGAATTTGACTCATGGGAATCGGGCGACCCCGTAACCCACTGAGAATCCCAATTCCCACGGGAATATTCCGTCGGGCCGCTTGCACTTCGGGCCGGTCTAACTCCTCAATAAACACATTAATATCATTCCGATATAGTTGCAAGACGATTTCTTCCACCAATCCCCGTCGTTCCCAGGTTTCCCAATCGGCTAAATAATATTGATATGAAAACTCTTGAGGATTGGGAGATAAACTAACAATCGCCTTGGGATTGCGCGCTTTAATTTCTCGGAACATCCGTTCCTTAAAAGCCGTGATTTTATCCGCTCGCCAGCGTAACCAATCCGGATCTTTCGGATCTAACGGCGGAGCATTCCCGTTATGTTCTTGTTTGTAGAGACTGACGGTGTAATCATCATAGCCATATTCCGAAGGTAACCCTAAATGGTCATCCAATTGGATGCCATCTACCTCATAATTGGTGACAATTTCTAGGAGTAAATCTAGGATAAATTGCTGGACTTCAGGGTGAAAAGGATTCAGCCAAACCCGAGGATGTTCTCCTTCCATTTTCACCTCAGTTCCATCACTGCGTTCCGTCAGCCAGTGGGGATGACGACGGGCTAATTCAGAATCTGCCGGGGCCATAAAGCCAAATTCAAACCAAGGAATCACCCGCAATCCATGTGTTTTCCCTGCGGCGATCGCCTCTTTGAGCATATCCCGTCCTTCTCCCAAATTCGGGTCATGATTGCGGTCCAGTGGCGTCACCAACTGCATCGATTTCCCCGTCACCCGTTGTGCCACCTGACTCGGATATAAGGTATATCCCCAATTCCAAACCGTGGGATAAACTGTGTTAAAATTAAGATCGGCAAGTCGTTTCATTCCCTGTTCCAAATTTCGTTTAGAAAAGAGAACATCGCTATCAATATTAGTTAACCAAACCCCACGAATTTCCGAATTCGGGATAGGAATAGGCGCAAAGGCAACATAGTCGGAAGACAGAGGGGAAGTGCGGCCCATCAGGGCTTGACAGAGGAAAGCCGAGACATCTGCACGAGTGGCAGTGCGATCGCTATCTAAACGCCGGAGATTCGGATAATTAACAATCAGACGCTTTTCCGTTGCCGCTGCGATCGCATTACGCGCATAACTCGGAATTTGTCCCGCATCATCAAACATCTCAGCTAACAACTGCTGAGGGTCTCCTTGCGGCGCATAATTCAACCCACTCACCAAACTCACCCATGCCTGAACCCGAAGAATATTTTCCGTAGGATTAAACCGATTGCCTGGATATCCCGATAAAAATCCTCGTTGATAAGCACTCCGAATCGCCGGAGTTGCCCAATAACTATTAGGAACATCTGCAAAAGCAACCGCATCCCGTCCCGCTGTCGCATTCGGAAAAGCCACATCCAACATCGTAGCAAATTCCGCCCGCGTCACCGGCGCATTCGGACGAAATGTCCCATCTTGATACCCATTAATAATCCGCCGAGTTTGCAGCGTTTCAATGCAAGATTGAGCCCAATGTCCTTGCACATCAGAAAACGAAGATTGCGCCCTCGCCGGTAGGGTTGCCAGAGGAATGAGAGACAGACTCAGCAGAAATGTCGGAAGCAGTTGCCAATGGTGGAAGTTAAACATAGATAGAAAAGTCCTGAACAGTCAAACAGAGCGTGATTTGGGACTAAATGCCCCAGGGGAAACCCTTCATCATGATAGTCCTGCCACTATTAGACACCACTTTAAACCAGTTTTCGGGATTCACC